>JAIRSL010000102.1 GCA_031255475.1 Treponema sp. | reverse complement strand
TCGAAAATGGCGGGTTTTTTTAAACCCGCGACTATTATCCTTATCTTAATCGGGATTTTCGCCGTCATTTTCCTGGGAACCAGCGTCTACATTGTGGATCAGACCGAAGAAGCGGTGGTCACCCGGTTCGGACGATACCACAATACCACCGGGCCGGGGTTGCAATTCAAGCTGCCCTTCGGAATCGACAGGCAGTACGCGGTAAACGTCAAGGCGGTCCAGACCGAACAGTTCGGGTTTCGTACCGTAACGAGCGGCGTTTCTTCCGTTTATGCCAACCAGACCAACGAATCGACCATGCTCACCGGCGATCTCAACATCGTGGAGGTAGAGTGGATCATCCAGTATCGGGTGGTGGATCCCGTGGCCTGGACCTTCAATGTCCTGGAACGGACGGCCACCATCCGGGACGTATCCCGGTCGGCCATCAACATGCTGGTGGGGGACCGGGCCATCATGGACATCATGGGCCCGGAGCGGAGCACCATAGAGGCCGAAGGCGCGGCGTTCATGAACGAAACCTTCAGGAGTTACGGCCTGGGCATAGACGTGATAGCCGTAAAGCTCCAGAACATAGATCCTCCCAAGGGCGTGCAGGAGGCGTTTGACGATGTAAACAAGGCGGAACAGGACATGAACCGGCTGATCAACGAAGGCCAGCAGGCGTACAACGCCGAGATCCCCAAGGCGCGGGGAGAGGCGGACCAGCTTGTCCAGATAGCCCAGGGCTATGCCACGGAACGGGTCAACCGGGCGAACGGGGACGTGGCCCGGTTCAACTCGGTGCTGGAGGAGTACCGCAAGGCTCCCGAAGTAACCCGGCAGCGGCTTTACTACGAGATGATGGAAGAAGTCTTTAAAGACGACACGGAAACGCTGATCATAGACCGGATCTTCGATAACTTCCTGCCGTTAAAAAATCTTGACGCCCAGGCCGGGCGCGAAGCGGGAGGCCGTTAAATGAAAAAAATTATCCTTCCCCTGGCGGTCGCCGGGGTGGTCATCATAGGCGTGCTCGGTGCGGGCCCCCTGTATATCATTGACGAGGGGGAACAGGCGGTGGTGGTCCGCATGGGGGCCCTGGTGAACGTGGTGACGCGGGCCGGGCTTCACGTTAAGGTCCCTTTCATCGATGCCATCGTGCGGTATCCTAAACGTATCATGGCCTGGGACGGGGAACAGAAGAGTATGCCTACCAGGGAAAAGCAGTACATTTGGGTGGATGTCACGGCCCGGTGGAAAATATCGGACCCTAAAAAGTTTTACGAGTCCATTTCCACGATCAACGCCGCGTATTCCAAACTTGCCGAAGTGATCGATTCTGAGGTGCGGACCGTGGTGGCGGAAAATTACCTCCGGGAATCGGTGCGGAATTCCAATTTCATCATGGAAAGGCCGGAAACGCCGGACAGCCTGGGTATTGGGGATGCCATAGACATTGAGCAGATTCCGACCCTGATTCAGGGCGGCTACGAGCCCATACAAAGGGGCCGGCGGCAGCTTGCGGAAGAGATTCTGGAACGGTCCCGGCGCATGGTCCCCGAATACGGCATAGAACTGATCGACGTGGTGACCCGGCAGATACGGTATTCCGACGAGCTTACCCAAAGCGTCTACGCCCGGATGATCAAGGAGCGGAACCAGATAGCCCAGGCGTTCCGGTCCGACGGCGAGGGGAAAAAGGCGGAATGGCTGGGTAAGACCGATAACGAGCGCCGTTCCATCCTGTCCGCCGCCTACGAAAGGGCGGAAACCATCCGGGGCGCGGCGGATGCCGAAGCCGCCGCCATCTACGCCGGGGCGTACAACGGGGACCGGGCGTTCTTCGATTTTTGGCGGGCGGTGGAATCTTACCGGACCACGCTCCCCGGTTTCAACAAGACCTTATCCACCGATTTGGATTATTTCAGGTATCTCTACGCTCCTTCGGGACGATAAAAGAAACTTCCGGGAATACGGATAAGGGGGAAGCCGGGCGGACATGGAACGGATCATAGAGATTGAAGTTGAAGGCCCGGATGGTCTTTCGGCAAAACTGGGGTTTGACACGGGGCTGAACGCCCGCTCTTTTGCCCGGGCAAAACTGGCCCTGTTTATCAACCGGTGCGGGGTAATCGTCTATCCCGGCGGGAAAACCGGCGTTTGGAGGCCCGAAGGGACGGCCGAATATCAGGCGGCCGGTTCCCCCGAAAAGACGGTGGCCGTCTATGGCCCCGCTTTTCCCGGAGAACGCCTGGACCGCCTCATCGAAGGGGCGGACGCCCTGGACGCCCTCCGCCT
The DNA here is from genome assembly GCA_031255475.1 of Treponema sp. Lineage (GTDB taxonomy): Bacteria > Spirochaetota > Spirochaetia > Treponematales > Breznakiellaceae > JAIRLK01. Next base: position 3,680 of record JAIRSL010000102.1, on the reverse strand, counting down.
GTGGATACCGGCCCGTCTGGTCCTCGGCAAAACGGCCGGCGAGGGTTCAGGGCCGGGCGGCTGGGAACTTCCCGCTCCCCGGCCTGCGGCCGCCCTGCTGTCGGCCGGATCTTCCGGGACTTTTCCGCCGGGGACCATCCTCTTTGCCCCGGAAGATCTGACGCGCCGGGCGGTGGAGGCCGAGGGGGACGGCGCGTGGCTCAAAGGAGCCGAACGCTGGACCCACCCGGACCTTGCCGGGGAAGACGCGGATGTCTTCGCCGCCGCCGCCATGCTGTACCGCGTCCTCTGCGGGGAGCCGCCCTATCCCTCAGACGACGTTGAACGCCTTCACCAGGACATGCGGGAAGGGGTCTATACCCCGCCCGCCCTCATGGCGCCGGGCCTTGACGCGGGCATAGCCGCCCTCATCACAAGCGCCCTGTCTCCGGTTTCCGCTTCCGTTAAACGGCCGTCCCTTGAAGAATTCTCCGGGAAGCTGGGCCCCCTCCGTTCCGGCGGGCCGGAACGCTTTTTCCGCCGCTTAGGTGAGGAAGAACGGGCGAAGATTTTGGCCGGCCGGAAACAATTCGACCGGAAAAAAGCGGCAAGCGTAAAAACCCGGCGCTTTATACGCCGGAATACCGCCGTCATAGGCGGCGCGCTCATCGTCCTGACCGTTCTGGCCCTGGTAACGGGCAGCATCGTCAGAGGCCGCAAGGATCTCCCCACGACCAGGGGCATGAGTCCCCGCGAGGTTATGGCGGCCTACTACGGCTCCTTTGAAACGCTGGATCATTCCCTTATGGAAGCCTGTGTCACGGACAAGGCCGGAAAAGGGGATATAAACACGGTGACGAACATCTTCGTGATTAGCAAGGTCAGGGAAGCGTACGAAATGAAACGCCCGGTTATGGCCGCCCGTGAATGGCTTGCCGCGGGGGCTGCGCCGACGGACCTTACGGTGACCGGCGTCACGGATCTCCGCATAGAGGGTGAGGACGAAGATGAAAGCGACGGAGAAGTGCGCTATCGCGCGGATTATACCCTCTGGCTCCCCGCGGCCTATACGGATGGCGGCGCGGGGGACGGCCCGGAAGAAGCGTCCGCCCCAATCCCGGTTCTGCCCGCGAAAACCGCCGTTACCGACGAAGTGCGCCTGGTCCTCAGGAAAGGCGCGTGGCGTATCGCGGACATAGACCGGAAGACGGCGGGCGGATGGTAAAAGCCCGGAGCGTAAGAAGCGATACGGTTTGAGCGCCACCTGTTTCAGGGCCTCGTACCGCTTAACGGGAGGGGCTTTCTCCGGCGGACCGGTACATTTCCGCATAATACCGGGGCTCTATCCGGTCTTTGCGTATGCCTATGCGCTCCAGAAGGTCCATAAGGCGTTCGCGGGCCGGTTTTACGGCGGATTCGGCGTCATCATCGGTAAGTAGTTCCAGTTCGGCAAACCAGCCCAGGTCCCCGACCAGAGCCAGTTCCGCCGTTATACCGTGATAGGTCCAGGCAAAGCCCGTTTTTTTCTTGGCGTATCCTCGTACAAGACCCAGGCGGCTCAGGAGTTCCTCAAAGGCCGCCTTATCGGAAATGGTGAATTCCCGTTCCCGGTTGATCTCCACGCCGTCCCGGACCTCTTTCACCTTATAGGTGACGATGAGGGCCCGGCGGATCGTTCCTTCCGCGTCCTCGGCCTCTTCCCGCCGGATCCGCACCCCAAAAGCCGGGACGCCGCCCGCCTCCGTGACGGAAGGGCCGGGCCGGTTAAGCCAGTACTCGTCCTCTTTATGGAACTTCCCCCGGTATTCCGCAATGCGCGAAAGAGCGGACTTTGTTTTTTCAGGCTCATCGGCCCAGGCTTTCACTTCGATTTCTACCGGCATGGCAAACCTCTCATGGGTGCGTACCATTCAAATTTTGGTACTATCTTATAATTACTTAAAATTTATCGGCTATATGGGCTGTAACGCCGCTTGTCCTTCGGATATTTTAGGTGTATAAAAGTTTCATATACAAAAAGCAGGTAAAAATGCCGATAATCTATGAATATGAATACCCGTTATCGTCTTTTTTGCCTCCTTTTATGCGCGGCGGTTCTGGCGGCTTATGCCCAGAATACGGATCATGTCATACAAAAGGGGGAAACAATTTATTCAATAGCCCGTTCTTACGGGGTTACGGTTCAGGATATTTTGAATTTGAACGGCATTTCGGATCCCAGAAAGGTCCAGGCAGGTCAGCGGATCAGAATACCCCCGAACCCGGAAACCCCGGAGCAGGCCGCTCCTGTTCCGGCTGCCGAAACTGCCGGAACCGTAACGGCGGGAACGGGGAATGGTATTCAGCATCAAGTCGTCCGGGGCGAAGCGTTTTACGGAATCGCCAGGCGGTACGGGATTACCGTTCAGGACCTCAGGGCCGCGAACAATCTGACGGAAGATTACGTGTTAAAAGCCGGGGACTGGCTGCATATTCCCTCAAACGGAACGGCTGTCCCGGGTTCTGTGACCGCGCCCGCCGTTCCTGTGGTTCCCTCGGGGACGATGGCGACCGGAAGCGGGACGACGCCCCGGCCTGCCGTAGCGGGAAAGGCAAACGCCGCCGTCAAGTGGCCGGTCAACGCAAGGGAGGTCCGGCACATGACCGGAAAGCTGAACGGCGTGGCGCTTTTGGGAGAACGGTCCGAATCCGTCAAAAACCTGACCCAGGGAACCGTAGTCTCCGCGGGACCGTATCGCGGTTTCGGCAAGGTGGTTATCGTCCAAATGCCGGGAGACTATTTATATGTGTACGGGGGATGCGAAACCCTGTCGGTGAAAGAAGGGGATCGGGTCATGCCGGGGACGGAACTCGGCAAGCTGGGAATCGACGGGGTTTCATCCGAGCCCCGGCTGTTTTTCCTGGTTTACCGCAGTAATAACCCGGTTGACCCCGTAACGGCGCCCCGCGCTTAGTTGTTGTTAGGGCGGGGCTGCCTACCGCCGGTGGAAGTCCCCGGAGTTGCGTCTTACGGAGGGTATGCCTATGAGGTGCGGTAATACGCTTAAGACGGGATTCCCCCAAAATTTCAGTTTTGGGACGGGCCCGGATGATACGGAATTATTTTTAAAAATTTTCGCGAAAAATTAGAAAAAAAACACAAGAGGTGATATTATGTTAAAAACAGCGTACGTTGAAAAGCCGGATCGGATACGGGACGGCGGAAAAAAGAAGGGGACTTCAAGAAAAATGCCTGAAGCAGTAATACAGAAGAACCGGTTAAAGAAAAAAATGCCGGATATTCAATCCGCGAGAAATGCAAAAAAAATAAAGCCATTAAAGGAAACAGATCCCCTGGCTCTGTACTTCAAGCAAATCTCCAATTTTCCCCTTTTGACGGTACAGGAAGAACAGATCATCGGGGAGAAGATCGTTGCTTTCCGGAACCACCTGCGGGAGCTTGAAGCCGCCCACATGAACCTGGAACATAACGATATGTACTACCAGGAAAAGGCCGCCATCGAAAGAACCCTCCTCTTGTTCAAAAACAGGATGATCAACTCCAATCTCCGCCTGGTGGTCTCCATTGCCAAGAATTACCAACACCGGGGGCTTTCCCTTCTGGATCTCATTAACGAAGGGAATATCGGTCTTATCGAGGCGGTAGAGCGCTTCGATTATACACGGGGCTGCCGGTTTTCCACCTACGGCACGTGGTGGAT
>JAIRSL010000287.1 GCA_031255475.1 Treponema sp. | reverse complement strand
CCATGCCCGTGATCCCCGCGTCTTCTGCCAGGGGAACGATCAATTCCCTCAGGCCGGGATACCCCTCGGTGGCGCCGTATTGCAGACACTTCAAACTATCCGCCGGATCGGAAAAGATCTCGGCGGTAATCTCCCGGACGGCCCCGGCGGGCAGGCAGTCCCCGGCAGGCAGTCCCCCGGCAAAGGAGACGATCTCGGGCCGGGTCAAGAGCTTAAAAATCTCCCTGGTCGCCGTCCCGGTAAGCGGCGCAAGACCGTTGCTGAACAGGTATGCCAATTCACGTCCTCCTTTGCGGTTCCTTTATTATTTACGATAAAACCGGCCGCGTGTCTACCCGCCCCCGGTCACATGCCTCCCATAACGGGGCCCGCCTGTCCGGTATCCACCGTCCGCTTGCCTATATCGTCCCCCTGCTCTACAATAGTTAACAACCGCGCGGCAGAGCCGCGGGGCATTAAACCCTCGCCGCGAATAAAAATGTATGTAAGGATGTAGAGATGAAGCGGGTGCTGATTATCGATGAATCCCCTCTGTTCCGCGAGTATTTGCGGGAAAAGCTTACCCAAAACAAAATAGAAGTTGACGTTGCGACGAATGTACTTGAAGGTATATCCAGGACGAGGACCATGGTTCCGGACCTTATCATCATGGATTACCATTTAGCCTGTCAGGAAAACATGCAGTTATTGATCAAGAAACGGGAAAGCCCCTCCACTGTTGGAATTCCGATAATAATCACCGCTCAAAGGATAGATCAGCGGCGGATCATCGAACTTGTTGCGTTTAACGTAAAGAAGGTTTTTACCAAACCAGTCAAGATCGACGCCTTTTTCGCGAGCCTTACGGAGATGCTGGGCGTCAAATTCGAACTGGACGACACGCCGGGCATAGTGGATGTCCACGTAAACGATAACATCATTTTTATCGAAACGGCGCAGGGCTTTAACCGGGATAAGCTGGACCTGCTCAAGTTCAAGATCATCGAACTGGTCGAACTGTACGACATCAAGATCCCGAAAGTCATCGTCATGTTAAGCGACATGCGGCTTAACTATGCGGACGGTCCCAATCTGGAGAAACTTATGGATACGGCGCTTCAAGCCAGCGGGGCGGCCAATTCCAATGTACGGGTCTTGACCAGGGACGAATTTGTGCGGAAGGTTATCGCCGGGCAGAAGCGGTACGCGGGGATCGAAGCAGTGGATAATCTCCAGGCTGCCATGGGGGGCTTTACGCCGGATCAGGAAGCCGAAAACAACGGCGAAAATCCCGGTATCCCCGGGGATATGCTGCTCAGGTCAAACTTGCAGACCGCAGACGAATCGGTGCACTTCAGGTTCAGTTCGGAACGCAAACCCCTCCTTACTATGGATGAAATCAAAGAATTTCTGGGAGATCTTAAGATAGCCGTGGTGGATGATGATTTTGTCATCCAGGAAATGATCCGGAACACGTTCCGGCGCATCAACGCCTCGGTCAGTACCTATAATGACGGCGAGGAATTCCTGGCCGCGGCGGAAGAGGAAGTTTTTTCCCTGGTTTTTCTGGATCTGATGATGCCTAAGCTGGACGGATTTGCGGTTTTGCGGACCATGCAGGTGAACCGGATAGAACAGCCGGTGATTGTACTTTCCGCGATAAGCCAGCGGGGAGCGGTGATCCGGGCTTTCAAGATGGGAATAAAGAGCTACCTCATCAAGCCGCTGAAGCCGGACGATATTTTCAGGAAATCCCTTGAAATTCTCAAGGCGAATTTTTAGCCAATGAAAACGGAACTCCTCTCCCGTTTGTTCGGAGATTCCCCGGCGGCTGCGGTCTTCTCTTCACGGTCGGGGGCCCTTCTTGGGGCGAACCGCCGGGGAGAAGCCCTCTTCGCGCCGTTGCCGGGGGAAGCGCAAGACGGCGTTCCCTCCGACGGCTGTCCCCTGGAACAGGCCCTCTTTAATTCCGCAGATTACCGGCGCCTTGTTTCCGGGGAAACCGGGGAAGCGGTTTTTTCCCTGGCGGTTCGGGATACTAACGGGCCGACCCGCCGGTTTAGGGTCGACGCCTGGGCCGTTGACGGTCCCGAAGAGCTTGGCCCTGCCGAGGAAGAAGGGGAAACCCGGTTTGTCCTTATCCTCCGGGACGAAACCAGTGAACGGCAGGAGGAAATGCGGCTCCAGGAGGCCATGCGGAAGGCGGAGCAGGCCATGGAGGTCAAAAGCCAGTTCCTGGCGAATATGAGCCATGAAATACGTACCCCCATTCAAACCATTATAGGCATGACGGAATTGCTCCAGGATACCAAGCTGGACCGGGAGCAGTCCGAATACTCCCGGCAGGTCAAATTTTCCGCCGACGTTCTCCTTTCCCTCATCAACGACATCCTGGATTATTCCAAGATCGAAGCGGGAAAGATGGAACTGGAGCACATTGATTTCGATTTGGAACAGACTATCGAACAGGCCGTAGAGATGATTAGCCTGGAGGCCCACAAGAAGGGGCTGGAGATAGCCCTGGACATACCTCCCGATACGGCGATTTTCATCAAGGGGGATCCGAGTAAATACCGGCAGATCGCGATCAACCTGGTCAAAAACGCGGTAAAATTTACCAAGGAAGGCGGAATCACCATCACCGCCGCCCTTACCGAATGGAAAGGGAAGGAAGCGGTACGGGTGTCTGTGGCGGATACGGGCATAGGGGTTCCCGAGGAGATACAGGACCGGCTGTTCACCACCTTTTTCCAGGGAGATCCCTCCAACACCCGGCAGTTCGGCGGCACGGGCCTGGGGCTTGCCATCTCCCGGAACCTGGTGGAACTCATGCACGGTACGATAGAAATGCTTCCCAACAAAGGGGGCGGTTCCATTTTCCGGTTCACCATCCCCATAGAGCGGTCGGGCGTTGCCGCCGAAACCGGGCCTGCGGTCCCCGGACAGCGCGATCTGCGCATCCTGGTGGTTGACGACCGGCCCGAATCCCGGCGCATCCTGGTGTCCTGCCTCCAGGACATAGGCTATTTCGATGTGGATGTGGCGGTCTCCGGCGGGGAAGCCCTGGCAGCCATGCGGGCCGCCGCCGCCCGGAAACGGCCGTTCGGCCTCTGTTTCCTGGACATGATCATGCCGCAGATGGACGGCTGGCGCCTTGCCGCCGAGATAAACGGCGACGAAGAAATCAGCGACGCCCGGCTTATCCTGATGGTTCCCCACGGTCTTTTGGGCGCCGACGCCAAGATGACCCTCCTCAAGTGGTTCAAGGCCTATATCAACAAACCCATCAAGCGCAAGGACCTAATCCGTACCATGGACGAAGCCCTGACCGATGCCGCCGAAGAACCGGAAGCCGTTGAGGAACTGGAAGCCGTGGATGAGGCGGAACCGGCCGGTCCCGGCCCGGCGGATGGGGAAAAGCCCCTTATCCTGGTGGTGGAGGATCATCCGGTCAACCAGAAGCTCTTCGCCCTCATTCTGGCAAAGCTGGGTTATCCGGTCGTCCTCGCGGATGACGGTCTGGAAGCCCTGGAAAAAACCGCCGCCTACCCCGTGTCATTCATCTTTATGGATATTCAGATGCCCAGGATGAACGGCTACGAGGCCGCGGGACAACTGCGGCGGCAGGGTTTTGATAAACCGATAATAGCCGTTACCGCCAGCGCGTTTTCGGACGAGCGGGAACGGTGTATGAACGTGGGGTTTGACGATATTCTCATCAAACCCTTTAAGCGGCCCGACATAGAAAAGATTCTCCAAGCCCGGACTCCGGGTAAGACCCTTTCGGCCTTTACCTTTTCGAAGATTCCGTTCCGACTGGAAGCGGCGGTTCCCGCCGGGGAGACCGCGCCGTCCGAACCGGTTCCCCCCGCGCCGGAGGCCCCTGCCCGGTCCGGGGATCAGGTCTTTAACCGGGCTGAAATACTGGAGACCTTTATGGGCAACGAGGAAATGATCCGTTCCCTGCTCATACGGTTCATTGACAGGACGCGGGAACAAATCGCCGCCGATATACCCCGCAACATGGAGGCCGGGGACTGGGGAGAAGCCCGGCGGGCGGCGCATACCATCAAGGGAAGCGCCCTGACCATGGCGGCCGGGGAACTGGGACATACCGCCGCCCGGCTGGAAGTGGCCTTTAAGGATGTTGATAAAGCCGAAATGGACGCCACCCTTCCCCTTTTAGGTGCGGCTTTTACCCGTTTTGAAGCGGAGGCCGGGCGCTACCTGGAAGACGGAGAGGCTTTGCCCCCTACCCCGCCGGACGGAAAACCCGGACCGGAAAAGGAAGCCTGACGTGCGGTATTCTTCCCTCCATGTACATACCGTTTTTTGCGACGGTGAGGACGAGATTGAAACCTATTGCCGCGCCGCCTGGGAAAGGGGATTCGCGTCCCTGGGGTTCAGCGCCCACGCGCCGATATACGCCAAGACGGGCATTCTTTCGGACTGGCACATGCGGGAAGACCGTCTGGCCGAATACCTGGAAGCGGTCCGGGACGCTGCCCGGCGCTGGGCGGGGAAACTCCCCGTTTACCTGGGCCTTGAAGCGGACTACATTCAGGACCTGACAGGGCCCGCCGACCCGGATTACCGGGATATGGGCCTGGATTACATCATAGGATCGGTCCACTATGTCTTTCCTCCGCACGGGGGGGAACCGTTTACCGTGGACGGCCCCAAGGAAGACTTCGACCGGGACGTCCGTTCCCGCTTTCACGGGGACGGCGAAGCCCTCATGGAAACCTACTGGGACGCCCTGGAACGGATGATCCGGGCCGGGGGCTTCGACATCCTGGGACACATGGACCTAGTAAAGAAGAACAACCAGCGGGAAGAGTGGTTTTCCCTTACCGGCGGGCCGTACCGCGACAGGGCCCGTTCTCTTGCCGGCCTTATCGCCCAATCCGGCATAGTGACGGAGGTCAATACCGGGGGCATTAACCGGGGAAAAACGCGGGACGCCTATCCTTCGCGGGAAATCCTGGCATTCCTCAGAGAGAAGCGCGTTCCGGTTACCCTCGCCTCCGACGCCCACCGGGTTTCGGACCTGGACGGTCATTACGACAACGCCTGCCGGACCTTGCGGGAAGCGGGTTACACCCGCACGGTACTGTTCGAAGGAAAGGGAACGTGGGCGGGAGAAAGGCTGTCCCGGTAACCGGCTCCTAGCGGTTCCGGCGTTCTTCGGCGTTTTTACATTCTATGCACATCAGGGCATAGGGAATGGCATTCAGGCGGTCCTGGGGTATGCGCTTGCCGCATTTGACGCACAGGCCGTATTTCCCCTGCTGAATACGGGTCAGGGCGGAATCTATCAGCTTGAGCCGCTTTAATTCCTGGGATCCCAGGGCTTCTATCATCTTGCGGTCTATGTCGTCCGAAGCGATATCCGCCATGTCTTTGGGATCCATTCCTTCAACGATTTTCTTGAAATCCTCGCTGCCGGCAACCAGATTGGAAATAATCTCCGCCTTAAGATCGGTTAGAGATTTTTTCATTTTTTCAATAAAATTCGGGTCCATAAAACAGGCCTCCTCACCAGCCTTCGTATCCGTCATACGAAGACTCTTATATTTATAGTCAAAATATACTATTCTTTAGTCCGGGTAGACTGGCGCAAGATAAAGATTTTGTCAATATGGTAATAACGGGAATAGCCTGTTTTTATCTGAATTTGTCAATTTAGACGGATTATTTATATGGAATAATGAAGGAGAAAACCTATGCTCACCCTTTTTCATAACGTTACGGTTTACCGGGAACGGGACCGGTTCGACCGGGCGGCTCTGATTGACGGGGATGTCATTCGCGGAACCGGAACCGAGGCGGAGATGACCGCCCTGGCCGCGTCCCTGGGTAAGGCGGAAAAGATAGACGGGCGGGGAGGACTCCTTCTGCCGGGGTTCCACGATTCCCACCTGCACCTTAGGCAGTTCGGTGCCGTGGCGCACAAGATCGATGTCCGCGAGGTTTCGTCTATAGACGATTTGGTGGAAAAAGGGAAGGCCGGCCTGGAACGCATTGCCCCCGAACCGGGTTCCGTGGTCCACGGCGGGGGATGGAACCAGGAAGATTTTCTGGACAAGGCCGGAGAAGCCCCGGCCGGGCAGTATCCCACCCGGTTCGACCTGGACCGTATAACCACCGATCACGGCCTTATCCTGGAGCGTATCTGCGGGCATACGGTTTGCTGCAATACCAAAGCCCTGGAAATGGCCGAAGCCGCGGGCCTGGGGGCGCTTCTGGGTGGAGACGGCGTTGAACGGGACGGCGCGGGCAAGCCCCTGGGTATCTTCTACGAAAGAGCCGCCGTCACCCTGTCCCAAACATTGATTCCTCCCCTTACCGACGCCCAGGCCCGTTCCCAGATTGAATACGGGCTGCGGAGCGCCCTTTCGCTGGGCCTTACTTCCCTTGATACCAACGATGTGTTTGAAGGCAACTGGGAGCAGATCACCGGCGCGTACCGGAGCGTTCTGTCCGAAGGGAAGTGCCGCGTCCGGGTGGGTATGCAGTGCTATATTTCGGAGAAGGCCGTCCTTGATGAGTTCTGCCGCCGGCGCTGGCTTACCGGCGAGACGATGGGCCATCCCCTCCTGAAAATGGGCGCGCTCAAGTTCTTTGCCGACGGAACCCTGGGGTCGCGGACCGCGTATCTGGAGCGCCCCTATGCCGATGATCCCGGTAACCGGGGTTCGCGGACCGTGGACGGGCCGGTGATGGAAGCGGCGGTTAAGGACGGGGACGGCCGGGGTTTCCAGGTCATAGTCCACGCCATAGGGGACGCCGCCGCGGATCAGGTTCTCCGTTCTTTTGAGGCCGTTACTTCGCCCGGACAAAACCCCCTCCGGCACGGCCTTGTCCACTGCGAAGTCATGAGCGAATCCCTCCTTGACCGCATGGCCCGGAACGGGATCGCCGCTTTCGTACAGCCGGCGTTCCTGACCCACGACATTTTCTTTGCCGAAAGCAGGCTGGGCCGGGAACGGGCCCGGTACTGTCTGCCCGGCGCGTCCCTGTTCCGGCGGGGCATATCCGTTGGCTACGGTACGGATTGCCCGGTGGAGTCCCTGAACCCCCTGGAGGGCATAGCCTGCGCCGTCCTCCGGCGGCCCGCCGTCCCGGCCGCGGAAAGTTTTTTCCCGGAGGAAGGGGTGGATGTGTACACCGCCGTGGACGCCTATACCCTGGGCAGCGCCCGGATCACCGGGGAAGACGG
>JAIRSL010000280.1 GCA_031255475.1 Treponema sp. | reverse complement strand
ACATCATCCGCCTGGATCAACACAAGAACCTGGTCTTCGTTGCCGAACAGGGCCTCAAAACGTTTCGTATTGATCTCTATGGTGTCATACTCATTAAACCACTCGTCCATGTTGTCGCTGGTAGTCATCCTGGGCAGCCCGGCGAGACCTATAAACGTAAAGATCACCAAACCCGCGATAAAGAACCAGCGCCGGCGAATCTGGAAAGCGGCAAATCGGGCAAAATACCGGTTAATGCGTCCCCGCAGGCCGCGAGCGGATGAAGCCGGATTACGTAAAGAAGCCGCGCGGCCTTTCGCGGCTTCCGGCGGCTTGCGCGTATTATCGGTTTTCATAAAACTTCCCTCTATACATGGCTGTCCAAAATGGTCCGTAAGGTGTTACAACTCCCGGAATGGGCCTGTACAAGGGCAATTCCCTTGCGGGCGGCGCTTTTTTTGGCTATTTTGACCATATCATGGGCAACCGGATTGGTAAAAAGTATAATAAGATCAGGATCCCCTATGAGACATTCCAGATTACACTTCTTCTGTGTAAAAACCTTGGCTTCGCAGTTATATTCCTTGCAGATATCCTTGTACCTGCAAACCATCCGGTCATTCCCGCCGATAATTACGACACTGCTCATGTTTCGCTCCTTTGAATACGGCCATACAAGTCTGTTCCGAAACCGGCCCGGCTTTGGGACAGAATCATGTTAGATATTCCTTACATTAAGTTAGCCTTATAAAACATATTTGTCAAGAGAAAAACCTCTCCGGCGTTCTTTTTTCTTTAATTTCCCGGCCTGCTGCGACGAAAATCGCGTAAAATCCTCATTTTTCAGCGGCAGTTGTTCAGAAGCTGAAGTTTCTGAACAACTCTATTATTTCCTCACAATTCCGCGTTATACTGAAGCTATGAGCGCTAAACCCCTGGTATTGGTCATTGATGACGAAGAAAAGATCCGCGAACTGGTCAAATCCTACCTGGACGCAAGCGGATATACGGGGCTCTGCGCCAAAAACGGCAGGGAGGGGATGGCTGTTTTTGAAAGGGAAAATGTCTCCCTCATCCTTCTTGACCTCATGCTGCCGGATTTCAGCGGCGAAGAATTCTGCCGGAGGATCCTGGAATTTTCCGGCGTGCCCATCATCATGATAACAGCCAAAGTGGACGAGGAAAGCATCATCCGCGGTCTCAAAATCGGGGCCGACGATTATGTGTGCAAGCCTTTCAGCCCCCGCCAGCTTATGGCCAGGGTGGAAGCCGCCCTGCGGAAACAGGGGCAAAGGGACGGCGGAGGAAAGGCCGGAAAAATTCTTGCCCATGACGATTTAACGGTACATACCGGAAACCGGAGCGCGTCCCTGCGGGGTAAAACTCTTGCCCTGACCCGCGACGAATTCAATATCCTTGCCCTGCTCATGTCGCGGCAGGCAAAAATTTTTACCCGGGACGAAATTCTTGAACATGTCAAAGGGGATGAATATGACGGCTTTGACCGTTCCATTGACACCCATATCAAAAATATCCGGGCCAAGATTGGGGACGATCCGAAAGCGCCCAAATACATCACGACCGTTTACGGCATGGGATACCGTTTTGGAGGCGGCGATGATTAGTCTGCAAAACCGCCTGACTCTTACGTATGCGTTATTCATAAGTATCGCGCTGACGGTATTGATCCTGGTTATGAACCAGTTTACCGGCATCGTGTTTGCGGGCCTGATTCGGGAAAACATCGCAAAAAAAAGCGGTGAGATTGTACGCATCATCGGGGAACAGTACAATCCCATGCTTAAAAAATTTGACACTTTTACTGTTGAAGCCATGGGAATGTATTTTGTACATGAAGGTTATATCGTATACGTGGCGGACGAAGACGGAAATCCCGTATGGGATGCCCGTTCCTGCGACATGGAGCAATGCGCCGATATAATAAACAGCATCTCGGAACGTATGGAAACGCAATTCCGTCTCAACGGCTCCCTGCAAAAACAACGCTTTCCGCTAGAGTATCTGGGCCGCGACGTGGGAAACGTTACCATAGAAACCTGGGGGCCGTTTTTTTACAGTGAAACGGAAACGGAATTTTTAAGATCGATAAACAGGCTCTTAATCGTCGCGGGGTTCGTGTTTATCGTCTTGACCATCGTTATTTCGGTGTTGCTGTCCCGTACCATAGCCCGGCCCATCCTCGAGGCAAAGGAAGCCGCCCGTCATATAGCCGCCATGTACGCAAAAGGAAACACCGCCGGTAAACATACCGTGCGGATAAACGAAAACCACAAGACGCGGGAACTTGCCGAACTGTCCCGATCCATAAACGAACTTGCGGGTGAACTGGATGAAAGCGAACGCCGTCAAAAACAACTGACTTCCGATATTGCCCACGAACTACGCACTCCCTTAACATGCCTTCAGGGAAACATTGAAGCCATGATAGACGGCGTGCGGAAGGCTGACGGCGAAGGGCTTGCAAGCTGCCACGAAGAAGTAATTCGGCTCGGCAAACTGGTAGAGGATCTGAACATCCTCACCAGCCTCGAATGGAACGACATCATCCTTGACAAGACGGATTTTGATCTTGCCGCGCTGTTAAACGCCGCTGCCGGACAATTCGTTCAGGCCGCCGCCGAAAAAAATATTGCCTTCAATCTGCGTCTTGCCGAAAGCCCCATCAACGCCGACTATAATAGATTGAAACAGGTCTTTATCAATATTCTCTCCAATGCCGTAAAATATACGGACAGCGGAAGCATTACCGTATCCGTCAAAAAGGGCGGGAAAAACTGGGATGTATCCGTCTCCGATACAGGCATAGGCATAGCGGAAAATGAAGCCCCCCATGTCTTTGAACGGTTCTACCGCTCCGATAAATCCAGAAGCCGCAGCACCGGCGGGGCGGGCATCGGACTTACCATTGCCTCCGCCATTGTAAAGGCGCACGGAGGAAGCATCGGCCTTGAAAGCTCTGAAACCGGAAGTACCTTTACTGTACGTTTGTGAAAAGCGGAAAAATTTTCTGAAACGTACTGTCTCCGTTTTTTGATCCACAGCGCCTGAACAAAACTATTGTTATCGGCGATGAACTATAATGAACCCGCTTGCCTCAAGTATGCTATTTATCAAGCCAGCCTGGTCCATACTCTGCCTCCGCTTCAGACAGGTTCCAGCCTCCCTGTTTCAAAAAATCCGCACCCATACGTTTTTTTGCCCATTTGGCCATATACGGCGGTAGAGGCATTTGCCTGGTCAGCTTTGCGGCTTCCTCCAGCTTACCCTGTTTTTCAAGCTCTATGACTTGTATCCCCAGATCAAGTTTTTCATCTAATGACATAATTGTTTTACGCTGCATAATTACATTTTAAGCCAGCCCCCCCAGCCCGTCAATCGCCCTCATATTTTCCCAGGTTTCCCGGAAGCGGTTTACACCTCGAAGCCGTCCACAATCCGGGAAATTGAAGTAATCGCCGCCTGATTGGTCAGAGCCAGCCGGGAAATTTCCTGCGCCCCGTCACTGACGGTATTTATGTCCCCAGCCATTTGGGAAACGTTTCCGGCGATTTTTTGGGAATGGCTTTGCAGGAAACCGATCTCCTTCAACATGGATTCATTGCCCTCGCGCATCTCTTTGGAACCGGTGCTGACCTCGACAGTCACATCGTTCATCACCTTCAGGGCATCCATAACCTGGGCGGCGCCTTCCTCCTGTTCCCTGACGGCGTTATCCAC
>JAIRSL010000239.1 GCA_031255475.1 Treponema sp. | reverse complement strand
CCCCGGTACCAGGGCATGTAATGGACCAGAATCAGGGGCTGCCTTTCTTCCCTCCTGGACGGCGTGTATGCCCGCAGGGCGGCGTAAGCCGATTCAAAATCTTCCGTTTCCGTCCGCCCCGTTTCCGGCTCTCCCTCTTCCTCAAGGGGAAGAGCGGAAAAACAGCCTGCAAGAAGCGGGATGAAGATACACGCAAACAGAACAAGCAACAGAAGACGCGGCGACTTCATACGCGTATCCTCCGGCCGGAAGATAGCCGTGAACCGCCGGTCACACCAGCCACGCCAGCCACACCATATATACCGTGACTGTTTCCATATACCGCTATATACGGGGGGGGGGGGTGTTCATTAGAAACAGAAACTTATTCACCGTAAACCTCGAGTTCCGCGACCTGTCCGTTGGTAGCGCCGCTGTTGGAGGTAAACACTAATTGTACGTACCTGGCCGTTACGTCAAGCGGGATGACTACCGTATTGGCGTTGGAGGCCGGATCGAACTGGTAGTCCGCTTCCGGTACCGCCGTGGTAAAATCAGTACCGTTGCCGCTCACCTGGACCTCAAAACGCTGGGTGCGTTTTGCCCACATGCGCTGGGGATTCAGTTTTACTACCAGGGCGGTAATCTTAGCGGGACTTACAAGGTCAACATACATGACGCCGGGATACTGGCGGGCGCCTCCTTCCCAATAAGTAGATACATCGCCGTCAACAGCTTTATTAACGGTCCAGACATCGATCTTGCTGGATGCTACCGTGGGTTTGCCTAAGGCAAGGTTTTTGCGTCCTTCGGGATCAAAAACCGCCGCCGTTTCTCCGCTGCCGCTCCCCGTGGGTTCAAAAAGCAGGGGGCTTACCGAAAAGTCGAACCTGATATTCGCCTCCCGTACCGCGCTTCTGAACTCTCCGGCATCGCCGGAAAACAGCATATCGTACAGGGCGGCGATCTGCTGTTTTTGTTCTTCCCCGGACTTTTCCGAAACCGCGGTCTTGTAAAGCTCTATGGGTATCCGCAGATCGCCGTAATTGAAAGGAAAATCAGCTTCCCGTTCCTTCCTTTTATCCTGTAAGTACTCCAGTTCTTTATAGCCCCGCTCTATGGTCGGCTCGATGATCGTTCCTTCCCCGTAATCGTTCCATGTCTGAATCTGAACGATGTTTGCCCTGGCCTGTTCCGCGGCGGCATAGGTGAGCTTGAATGTTTCGCCCTCCGAATAATCCAGAAAGCCGTAGCTCGTGCCGCCGGCCTGGGCGTAAATGTCGTGGAAGCCGGGCATGGCCGTACCCACCACAAAAGGCTTGGCGTTCTGCTTCCGGTAGAACTCGTTCAGGTATTTCACCAGACTGGGGATGGACAATTTGCCCCCCGAAGACAGGTGCATGGGGCTCCAGTTCTTACTGCCGTCCGCCCAGTTGGTCCTGGCGTCAAGATCGATAAAGAAGGGTTTGGGATTCACATCGGCCCATATCTCATCCCACTCGCTTTTCTGGTAGAAATACTGGGGACCGAAACAGAGTACCAGGGGACGGCCGTCCACCGTGACGTAGTGTTCATCCCGGAACCAGTTTTGCTGCATCCAGGTAAAGGTTTCCTTTGCGGTACTCCGCCCCTGGTCTTTGGGGATTATGCCGAATTCGATAAGGTGCTTAATGCTCTGATCTTCGTATACAATCGCGTATTTAAGCCCCCGCTTCTTGAGCACTTCGATCAAGGCCAGCGTCGCCTCGTGGATGGGTTTATAATCCACACCCTCGGTAATGCCGTACCAGTCTATGACCACCCCGTCAATTCCGGCCATTTTCATCAGCGCCGCCTGATATTCCAAAACCGCCGGATCATTGGAATCGTAAGGCCCTGTTAACGGATAATAATGAGAAGAAATATTCGCCCGTCCGTTGGGCAGTATTTCCGCGGGATCGAATTTCGCGCCCCCCTGCTGCCAATGAAAGCCGTAGCGCTGGAACCACGGCATATAATGGGCCAGCACCAGGGGCTGCTCGTCCTCCCGGACGGCGGGCGTGTCAATCTGGAGCTGATTGTAGGCCGCCTCGAATATCTTCCCGTAATCTACGGGGGCCTCCGCCCGTTTGGGAAGCAGGGTTGTCGTACAGGCCGTAACCGCGATAAAACCGCACACAAGGATACCGTGAATTAAAAAGCGCTTTCTCATATTCATACCTCTTTACCTCAACTTCCCGCTTCAAATGCAAATCTAAGTTTAACGTTAAACTTGATGACAAATTATACAAGGGTTTTTTCAGGGCTGTCAACAAAAATTTTTGATAAAAATGAAAAAAGGGGAATTTGGAACAACAGCCGCCTTTTACGCAGGATTAGGAATGGCCGGCGGGCAAAACCCCGAATCCGGGCGGATCCTTACGCGGATACCTTCATTTTTTAGGCGTCCGTCCTGTATATATGGGCCGCAGCCTTTCCGGGTCGCGTATGTCCAGTACGGAATCCCGCTCCACAAGGCTTACCGGCAGCACAATGTTCCGGGATTCGGGC
>JAIRSL010000097.1 GCA_031255475.1 Treponema sp. | reverse complement strand
GCCGTTCCGGAACGGTGACTGCGGGCCCGCAAAACCGCGGCCCTTACCGGTGATTGGGCTTGGGCGTTACAAAACTATCCTTTTACCGCGCCAATCGTGACGCCGGAGATGAAATACCGCTGAAGCCAGGGGTAGACAACCAAAATAGGGATGGTGGCGAACATCACCGCTGCCGCCTTCATGCCATCGCTTGCCGCCGGCAGGTTGCCGGCATTTCCCTCCTGTGTAGCGAGTTCAACAGAGGACAGGTTGTTAATGATGTTGTACAGTTTCAACTGAATGGGATGATACTCCGTTGCCGATGTCAGATAAAGCAGGGCGTCGGAGAAGCCGTTCCAGCGCCCGACCGCGTAGAAAAGCGCCAGCGTTGCGAGAACAGGCGCGGAAAGCGGCAAGTAGATGCGCACAAGAACCGTGAACGGATTCGCCCCGTCGAGTTCCGCCGATTCCCGCAGGCTTTCCGGTACGCCGTAGAAGAAACTCCTCAGGATAATCATATTGAACACGGAGAGGCAGCCGGGGAGGATCAGTACCAAAGGATTGTTCAGAAGATGCAGGTCTTTCATTAGGATATAGTTAGGGATCGTACCCGCGCTAAAGTACATCGTAAAAATGATCACCGTGTTGATAATGCCTTTACCCTTAAGAATATCGTAGGTGAGGGGATAGGCGCAGAGAATCGTGATGCCAAGGGAGAAGAGCGTACAAATCACGGTCAGGATTACCGTCCACAGCATCGAGCGGGTAAATGATGGATCCTGGAACACATAGCGATATGATTCAAGCGTAGGGTCTACCGGCAGAAACGTTACGCGCCTGTTTACAATGGCGTTTGCATCGGAAAACGACCGTGCCAGAATATTCAGCATGGGGAAAAGACAGATCGCGATTACGGAGACACAGATAAGCGTAATAATAATGTCGCCGGCAATACCGTTGTTTTTTGCTTTCATATAAAAGTACTCCTTAAGCCGTTTTGAAAAGAATCCTCACCAAATACCGCGTTCACCAAACTTTCTGGCCAGAGAATTTGCCACGACGAGAAAGATGACGCAGATAACGGACTGGAACAGTCCCACCGCCGTTGTGAGCGCGAACTGCCCGGACTTGATTCCGACGCGGTATACATAGGTTGCGATAACATCGGCAACGTTCATCACCGTGGCGTTTGCCAGCGTGTACGGCCTGTCGAAATCGCTGCCGAGAATGCGCCCAAGGTTCATTATCAGCAGGACGATAATCGTCGGACGTATACTGGGAAGCGTAACGTGCCAGATTTTCCTCCAGCGTCCCGCGCCGTCAACTTCGGCGGACTCGTAAAGTTCCGGGTTGATTCCGGTGATCGCCGCCAGATAGATTATCGTTCCCCAGCCCATTTCCTTCCAAACGCCGAGGCCGACATAGGTCCCTATCCACAAGTTATTTTCCATCAAAAAATTGACGGGACCGATGCCGAACTTGCCCAGCATTATGTTGAGTACTCCGCCGGAAGGGGCAAAAAGCTGAATCGCTATGCCGCTTATAATGATCCATGAAAGAAAGTGCGGCAGATAGACGATGGTCTGCGTAAACTTTTTGAATAGTCTGAACGGCAGTTCATTCAGCAAAAGGGCCAGAATTATCGGCGCGGGAAATCCGATGATGAGATCGAGAAAATTCAGCACAAACGTATTACGCAGGACATTGTAAAAGTCTTTCGACGTAAAGGCTTGTAGGAACCACTTGAATATGTTTAAGCGCCCGTCAACATGCGCCCAGGGTGAAGTCCATACGCCTTGAAAAATGTTGTAATCTTTGAAGGCTATGACGATGTTTGTCATCGGCACATAACGGAAGACGAGAAAAAACGCCATGGGGAGGACGAGCATAACGTACAGTATCCATGTACGTTTGATATAAGTCAGATTATCCTTCCGTTTTTTGAGGCTTACGCTCTGTATCGCCATGACAGCCTCCTACCTGTACTTGACGCGCTGTTCATCGAGAACTCTCTGAGCGCCGGAAGCGAGCCAGTCTTTTATGCCATCGTCCCAAAGTCTGTCAAAGTCGGCGGTTTTCACACGAATCACGTTTACGCTGAGTTCCTTTTCCTTAGCGACTATTTCCTGCCGCACTTCGGCGATGGAATCGATTGTTATCGGACGGAAAGCATCGGGAACCGTATTGAACGAGGACATTTTATAGGCGGCGGTGATATCTTCCGCGGGAATACCGGGATAGCTTGAGGACAACACGAGGCCGAAGTTTTCGTCATCCACAACGTAGCCGTTGATACTCATTGTATAGTCCACGTTTACGCCGGAATTCTGTATCCACGGGCCGGAAGCCGGAATCGGAATTTCCACGCCGTCCACGACTTTGTGGTTTATGCCTTCGTGGCCGAACTGGAGAAAGTGATAGTTTTCGTAACGGCAGAGCCAGTTGGCGTAGCGCAGGGCTGCTTCGAGTTTCTTCTCACCGGCCGCTTTCGGTACGAAGAAGATGAGCCCGCCGGCCTGCGGGGTCCCGCGTTTCGGTGTCATACCGGCCAAGTTCGTGAAGCAGTCTACGGGAACGAACTTTGCGCCGGGGATGTTCTTCTGGAGTTCTGTCTGTATCTGCGTATTCTGGCGGTAGGGCTGGTCCCAGTTATGCTGGAAAGCGCCCACAACGCCGCTTTTCATCTTGTTGCCCGGCTCGGTGTCGTCGTTATAAAGCGGAAAGTCCGGGTCGATTAGCCCCTCGTTGTATAGCTTGTTAAGCCACCTGTATGCGTCCTTTACGCCGGGGATCAGGAGTTGCCGTTCGGCTATCGTATTTATCCACCGGTCTTTGGCGCTAATATCGGGCGGCATGAACGAAAGCAGGATGTTGTAAACCTGCCAGCGTATGTCGGCTGTTATCAGGAAAGGCGTCATGCGGACGGCCTGGCCGCCCAGGAGCTTCCCGGCGTTTTCCTTGAAGGCCGCCATGGTCCGGTAGAATTCCTCCGTTGTTCGCGGCAGCGGGAGATCAAGGGCGTCCAGCCAGTCCTGCCTGATGAACGTGTTATGCGAGGATGTGTAGATATACTTGTTGCTGATTCCGTAAAGGGCGCCGGTATCGGCGTCCCTGCTGTGCCAAATAAGATTCTGCCCCGGAATGGCCGGGTCTTCACCCATTATCTCCTGCATGTCTTTGAGGAGGGTGTCAACATAGGGGGTAAGGTCGTAAACGCCGCCCAGTTTACCCCAGTTCCTGACATTGTCCATGCTGTAGGTGTAACAAAGGTCGGGGGCGTCCTGGGCCGCCATCCTGGAAACAATGTCCGCTTCTTCCGTCCAGCGCGGCACCGGAACAAACGTAACGTCAATATTTTCATCTTTCAAGACTTTATCATGTATCCATTTGGTCCACTCGTTGTTGGCGGGGCTGGTCTTTCCGCCGTCCGTACCCCGGTCGAAAACTTCGACCTTGATTGAGACCACGCCACCTTCCGCGCTTCCTGATTTGTCAGCGCAGCCCGTGTAAACCAGCAGCGCCAAAACCGCCGGGAATAATAGTGATTTTCTCATAAGAATCCTCCTAAAACAGGTATGCCGGTATATTGTAAATCAGAATGTATCAATGTCCATTGACAAAATAAACCAAAAGAACTTGAAATAAATGAATGAAAAGTTCAAGAGTATTGCAAATATCCGGTTTTTCTCTACAATTACGGCAATGATACAGGACGACATACTGAAATCGGACATGTTTTTCGCCTGGCACAGCGAAAGCGACGAGATATACAAGACCATGCACTGCCACCCGGAATACGAAGTATACTATCTTAAAAGCGGCGATGTGGAGTACAGAATTGAGGGCCGGCTCTACACACCCGCGCCGGAAAGCTTGTTTTTGATTGAATCCAACAGTTTCCACGGCGTCCGCGTCAATTCCGGCCTTCTTTACAAACGGGTTTCCATGCACTTTCCCGCCGAACTGCTGGACGAGCCGGAGCGGAATATGTTGTTGGCGATGTTTCACGGCGCAAGGCCCTACTATCCCGATATTTCCGCCACCAAGATCAGCCTTATGGTTCAGTTAATCATGGACTGCAAAAACATGAGCGAACCGCTGAAAACGATAGCCATAAAACACCGCGTTGCCGCGCTGCTTACCCATATTTACGAGCTCTATTCGCGGAACATGCCCTGTTCCCCGGTTTCAACGTCCCACAATGAGCGGATTCTGACCATCCTTGAATACCTGAACGGCAATCTGCGCAACCATATATCTCTGGACGATCTTTCCAGCCGCTTTTATATCAACAAGAACTACCTGAACGAACTTTTCCAAATGGAAATGGGGACAACAATCAATCAGTACATACGGATGAAGCGCGTCGCCCTTGCCTGGCAGGAAATGCGGAAAGGCTATACGGCCGAGGAAGCGGCGTACAGATCGGGATTCAACGATTATTCAAACTTTTACCGGGCCTACAAGACCTTTTTCGGTTCCATGCCGTCAGCGCAGACCTGCGGCGACCGTGTATACGAGCCGTTTTCAAAACCCGGCTGATATATTCATTTTTCCGCGATGAAACATACGCCGGATTTATAGCAGGACTTCGCGATTGACGGCGTAAAAGATACCGTCACGGCCGGAAACAAGACGGCAGAACTTTTCAATTCTGTCCCAGTTGTTATTTACGTCAAACTCGTAGCTGTGCCCCCAGAGGTAGAAGACGCATGGTTTATCCGGTTTCAGGCTGACGAATTCTTCGGCCAGATCGAAGAGTTTTGGGTCGTCGTGGTGGCAGGTGGGCTGAAAGTTCATCCGCTCGCTGTCCGCGGCCGGTACGTTAAAAACGCGGGTACTGACGGTTCCCCGGGCATAGCGCAGCCCGCATTCGCCGGCAATGCGGATTGTCTCGCCGTTATACGTGCCGAAAGGCCAGGCCATGCCGTAAACGGGCGCGTTAAAAAGACGCTCCAGGTTGGCCTTGTCCACAGAAAGCTCGTTCCGCACCGTCTCCGCGTCCAGGTTTTCCAGATGGGGATGGGTCAGGGAATGAACGGCTATCTCGTGTCCGGCGTATAGTTCCGGCAGACCGGCGGCGTTCATGCGCCGTATATCCACGCCGTTCCGGTTCCACCCACCGGCCCCGGACTGGATGCCGCTGTTCAGGTTGAACGTCGCCTTGACGCCGTAACGGTTCAGGATTTCCAGAAGTTTGCGATCCTGCTCAACGCCGTCGTCATAACTCAGCGTAATCGCTTTTAGTTTGTTTTTCGGAAACATAGCCCTTTGAACATACCGTTTTGGCGCGAATACCGCAAGAAGCCCCTCAGGGTTCAACCCGCTTTCTGTCCCTGGGAAAGAGGCTGGCCTCTTTGACGTTCGCCAAACCCAGAATCTTTTGGGTAAGCCGTTCGCAGCCCACCGCGAACCCGCCGTGGGGGGGACAGCCGTACTTGAGGAGCGACAGGTACCCGGTAAAATCCTCCGGTTTAAGGCCGAATTTGGGGAGGGTCTCAAGGAAGGCGTTGTAGTCATGCTGGCGGCGGCCGCCGGTGGTGATCTCCAGCCCCCGGAACAGGGCGTCGAAACTCATGGTCAGCGAAGCCGCCCCGCCGGTGTCCAGGGGATAGGTGTAGAAGGGGCGGTAGCGCCGGGGGAATTCGTTGACAAACGCCAGTTCCACGCCGTATTCCCGGCCGGCCCACGCGCAGATGAACCGCTCCGCCTCGGGGTTGATGTCGAAAATACGACCCCCGGAAGCGCCGCCGGTTTTTTTGGCCGCCGCCGCCTCGTCATTGGCGATTTTCAGGGCTTCCCCGTAGGGTATGATGGGGGCCCCGGCAACGGAATCCGGTTCCGGCACGGAGGCGTTCCACAGGGCAAGTTCCCCGGCGTTTTTCCGCGCCACCTGGTCAAAAATATGGGCCAAAAGCCCCTTCTCAAGATCGATAAGGTCTTTTTCCGACTCAATAAACCCCATTTCCACATCCAGGGACACGTATTCGTTAAGATGCCGGGGGGTATCGTGTTTTTCCGCGCGGTAGGCCGGGGCAACCTCAAAGACCCGTTCCAGTCCGCTGGCAACCATAACCTCTTTGTAGAACTGGGGCGACTGGGCAAGGTACGCCTTCCGGTCAAAATAGTCCACCTCAAAAAGTTCGGTCCCCCCCTCGGTGCCGCTCCCCACGATCTTGCTGGTCTTGATCTCCGTAAAGTCCCGGTCCCGCAGGTAGGCGGAGAAGGCTTCTATGATGACGGCCTGAACCTTAAAAATGGCCCTGATCTTGGGGTTTCTGAGGGAAAGGATGCGGTTGTCCAGGATGGTTTCAAGGCCCGTCCGGGCAATGTCCCCGTTCACCTGGTAGGGAAGGTCGGGCGCGGCCCGGCTGATGATTTCCAGGGAAACCGCCCGGAGTTCCGCCCCGCCGGGGGCCTTTTCGTTCAACGCCGGGACGCCCGTAACCCGGATCACCGATTCGGGCGTCAGTTTCCCGGCGCCGGCCAGGTCTTCAGATAAGACAACCTGAAGGATGCCGGACCGGTCCCGGAGTACCACAAAGGTGATGCCCCCCAGTTCCCGGATGCGGTGAACCCAGCCTGAAACCTCAATTTCGGCGCCGGCCTTGTTTTCCCCGGCAGCCGTTATCACGTCTTTCGCCAAACAGCGCATACATTTCTCCGGAACTTGTTATGAACAGCGCGGGGCATCAATAAGACGCCCGATCTGTTCCCCGGCTATGCCGGGATCGGCGCGGCCGGCGGTCCGCTCCAGAACCTTGCCGACCAGGTAGGCGGTAAGGGTGCGCCGGCGTTTGGGGTTGCTTGTTCCCCGGGCTTCCTCAAAGGCAGGCCCTTCGCTTTCGTACACCAGCCGGACCGCTTCGGCGATCAGCTCAGGATCGGTCAGAAGGTCCCAGCCCCGTTCCCTGATGATGTCCTCCGGGTCCCTGTCCTCCGTCATAACCGCTTCCAGGGCCTGCTTCGCGTTCTTCCCCGAAACCTTTCCCCCGGCGCTTAAGGCAACCAGGGAGGCAAGACGCCGGGGAGTAATCCTGAGGCCGGCAACGGCGGCCATGGAAAGGCCCTCCCGGCTCAGGATGTGCCGTATGTCCGAGATAAGCCGGTTACCGATGCGGCCCGCGGCGTCTTTTTTTTCAAGGCCCTGCCGTACCGCTTCCCCTACGGCATCTTCAAAATAATCGGCCCCGGCCTTTTCTTCACAGATAAGGTCCGCGAGATCGGCGGCAAGGCCGTATTCCTCCTCAAAACGCTTAATCCGCGCCTGGGGAAGCTCCACCAGGGAGGCCTCCACCGAGGCGAGGAAAGCCGCGTCGGGGGCAAAGACCGGAAGGTCCGGTTCGGGAAAGTAGCGGTAGTCCTGGGCGTTTTCCTTGGTCCGCATGGGTTCCGTCTGGTCCCGGTTTTCGTTCCAGAGCCGGGTTTCCTGAACCACCTCCCTGCCGGCGTCCAAAAGAACCCCCTGCCGGGTAATCTCGTAATTAAGGCCCAGGCGCACGAACCGGGAAGAATTGAGGTTCTTGATCTCCACCTTCTTCCCCAGACCCTTTCCGGGGAAGTTGATGGACACGTTCGCGTCCGCCCGGAGGGAGCCTTCTTCCATGTTGCCGTCGCAGACCCCCAAATACCGGACCATGCGGCGGAGTTGGCGTATGAAAAGCTCCGCCTCCTCGCCGGTTTCCATGTCCGGTTCGGTCACGATCTCCAGCAGGGACACCCCGGCGCGGTTGTAATCCAGCAGGGACACCGTACCGGTGTGGATCATCTTTCCCGCGTCCTCTTCCAGATGACATTCCTTGATGCGCACCCGCTTCCCAGCGGGAGCGCCGTTCCCTTCCAGGTCCATATACCCGTTCTGCCCCAGGGGGGAGGCGAACTGGGAAATCTGGTAGTTTTTGGGCATGTCGGGATAAAAGTACTGTTTCCGCTCGAACCAGGTCCGGTCCGGGATACGGCAGTTGAGGGACCGGGCCACGGTACACCCCATACGCATGGCCTCAATGTTGAGGGAGGGCAGCACTCCCGGATAACCCATACAGACCGGGCATACGTGGGTATTGGGTTCGTCCCCGAAAGCAGAGGCGCAGTTGCAAAAAACCTTGGTTCCGGTCAACAGGTGAATATGGACTTCAAGCCCTATGAACGACTGGTACATGGCTAACTCCAAAAGGCCCTGTACCCTTCCGGGTGGGGAAAGGGATAGGCTTTTTCATAGGTTTCGGCAATATCCAGGAGGGTTCCCTCGGCAAAGGCCCGGCCCAGAAGCTGGACCCCCACGGGAAGCCCCCCTTCTACCCCCACGGGAAAGGCCAGGGCCGGAAGCCCCGCCAGGTTTGCGCAACAAGTGTAGAGGTCCGCCGCTTTCTGGGCAAAGGGCGGCAGGCCCGCGTCCCCCCGGCCAAAGGCCCTGGTGGGAAACACCGGCATGAGGATGGCGTCGCAGGGCGGTCGGGGAAGCCCCGCCGGGGAGTCCGCCGTATCTTCCGGGGTTTCCCCCAGGAACAGCTCGAAATTCCGGCGTATCCCGGCCCTGATCCGCTGGGAGCGGAGGTAGTACCGGTCCTGGAATCCGGAGCGGAGCACGAAAGTCCCCAGCAGTATTCTGAGCTTCACCTCGCCGCCGAATCCGGCCTCCCGCGTCTTGTCGATAAGGTCGTCGGGGTTTTCCGCCCAATCGGGACGCCGGCCGTACCGGATGCCGTCGAAACGGGCCAGATTGGCGCTGGCTTCGGCGGCGGCGATGGTATAGTAGGCGGGCACCCCGTACTTGAGGCTGGGAATCTCCACGTCCACCAGGGTATGCCCCAGGGCGGCGAGGCGTTCCCCGGCAAGAAGGAAGCCCCGGCGCACCTCGTCTTCCAGTTCCGCAGCCTGGGCCGCAGTCTCCAGGGCCCGCTCTTCCGCCGAAGCGGTATTCCCGGTCGCGGCGGCCTCCTGGATGGCTGCGGCGGCTATGGCCCTGGCTATGGTCTCGGCGGAGAGCACCCCTATCACCCGGGGGGCATCCCGGCCCGGAGCGGGGCCGCCGTCCTCTCCGTACAGGGGAGGCGCCGAAGCCGGGGCGTCCCGGCTCGTCTGATCCAGAGGGTCCCGTCCCCGTATGGCGGCGAAAACGGCCCGGCACCGGGCGGCGGTATCCGAAAGTACGCCGATGGTTTCCAGGCTTGATGCGTAAGCCACAAGGCCGTACCGGGAGACCGCGCCGTAGGTAGGCTTAAGCCCCACCACCCCGCAAAAGGCGGCGGGCTGGCGCACGGATCCCCCGGTGTCCGTCCCCAGGGCAAACGGCACAAGCCCGGCGGCAACCGCCGCGGCGGAACCGCCGGAAGAGCCCCCGGCAACCCGGCTCGTATCCCAGGGATTGTTGGTCCGCTTGAGGCCCGAATTGTCCGTGGAAGACCCCATGCCGAATTCGTCCAGGTTGGTCTTGCCCACGATTACCGCGCCGGCGGCCTCAAGTTTTTGTACCGCCGTAGCCGTGTAGGGGGAACGGAGATTTTCCAGGAGCCGGGAACCGCAGCTTAGGGAAAACCCCGTAACCGCGATGTTGTCTTTTACGGCGCAGGGGAAATCCCGCAGGGCTAAGGCGGAGGGGCCGGAGGCTTCGGGAGCGGAAAGACCGGCCGCCGCCTGTTCGCCCAATTCCGGGTTGTATTCGATAAAAGCGCCGGTTCTTTCTTCCCAGTCTTCAAAATATGATGAAAAACCTTCAGGCTTTTTCAGTGCCATAGACAATTCCTCCAGGACCGTATTTTTTCCACAGGCCGGTTAAAACAGGCGGCAAGAATGGCGTGAAAACCCGGTCCCTACAGAACGTTGGGGACCACGATAACCCGGCCGTCCCGTTCACCCGCGTTGTCAATCAGATCGGGGACCACGGGCTGATTCAAGCCGTTGGAAGCGGTGGTATGGGCGTTATTGGGGTTCCGGGTATCGGGCCTGAAATGGCCGGCAGGCACGGTCCCGGCGGCATCGGTCTGACGGGATATGGAAGCGGGAAAAGCCGCCGTATCCCCGTCCGCCGCCTGCATTGCGGCGAAAAAACCCAGCATCTGCTCAAACGCGGAAAAAGAAGCGGCCAATTCCCCTTCGTCAAGATTGAGGTGCGCCAGTTGGGCGGTTACTTTTAAATCCTCAATATCCATAAACAGCATGATGTCATGAATAAATATGCACTGTCAAGTATAGTCAAACGCCCCGGCATAGCCGGGGGTTTACGTTATTTAATCAGTCCAGTAGGTAACAAAAATATATTGTTGATTGGGATCTCTCTTGGGATATGCCATTAAGCCCCAGCCAAAGTCCAGATCGGGGCTGTAATGCTCGGACGGAATTGCGGGCACAGACCCCTCTATCCATGTCCCTTCCGATACCGAACTTGTGGTCTCATACCCGTAACTAAAGCCCGCGCTTGCCCCCACTTCTACGCTCCCGGCCGTCACTTTCGCCGATATTTCGGTTTCCAAGTCAAAAGCGAACGAAGATTCCTCTCCTTTAACCTCTTCTATATTGATAGTGGTGCTTCCACGGCCCGCCCCGGCGGTCATCTGCGTATTGGTGGAGAAAAGCCCCTTGTTCCCCGACAGTTCCTTTTGCTCGTCCCGTTGATCGGGGGTATAATAGCTCCCCGGATTACCCAGGGTGTGGTTTACCGTTATCCGGTGTTCCTCCGGAACGCCCGCGTTGTAAGTGGGTAAAGGCACGTGGTACGAGCGGAGTTTACGCGGCACATTGATGGTTAGGATGTCCCCGGGCCGAGCCTCTTCACCGGGCGGGGAACTCACCACCTCGTAGTAATACACGTCAAAGGGAATAGCCGTAAAGATCACCAGGTCCTGGGCTACGGAGTTATTCCAGCCCCAGGACTCGCTTATCTCTACGGAATTTGACTGAGCCCAGGAAAAGTTGGACTTCATAGTGGCTTCAACTTCCGTCCCTCCAATGAGGGGAAGTTCGAATTTGTGCCCTATCGACGCGCCTACGGAAAAGCCGAAACTGTTGCTTGAGCTTTCTCCCGCGCTTTTGCTGTAACCAAAGGATGTGCCGCCGTCTCCATCCTCATTAAGGCCCTCGTAGTAGGGCGGGGAAGCGAGCACCGCGATGACGTGCGGGTCGCTAAAGAGCATCTCGCGGTCGCCGGTGTCCCGCAGGATAAAGCTGTCGTTGTCAACATTCGGAAGGCAGCCGGTCTCCTGCATACTTTGGCTGTTGCCGATATTCTTTACAACACGCTTGTACTGTCCGGAATCATAATAATAAATTTGTATTCGTCCCCATCCATAGAACAATACCGCATCGTCCCGCTGGTCGCCGGTAACATCCCCCATCACGACATCGTAGGACTCGACGTAGCCGCCATTGTCCGAGCTAAAAAGATCGCCCGTACCGGCCACCCGCTCAAATCGATTGCTGCCGGTTAAGGTCCAAAGATGGTTGCCGGCGCACACCTCCATTTTTCCGTCCCCGTCCACATCCCCGGCAGCGATACGGGGAATTACAATGGGGTTGCTGTTGTTCGTGACTGTGGTTGCCGATTCCACCCAGCTAAAGACCGGCTTAAAATCTTCGTTCAGATCGGTCTTCAACAAGAGCAATACAATTTCGTTGAAGTTATTGCGGTCACCGTAAAAGACAGTATCCGGCAGCCCGTCTCCGGTAAAATCCGCCGCAACAACATTGCCCTGGCTTATGCCTTCTCTAGTGGTGACAGCAAGACCATTCTGTAATTCCCTGTAATTGGCATCCTTATCGTCCAGAATAACGTAGCGGGCGTTGTGATCGGCGGAGTTCAGGCCGAATATGATGCAGATTTCATCCTTGCCGTCCTGATCATAATCCGCCGCGGTTACCATGGGAGTACACCTCTCTTGAGCCGGGAGTCCGGTTAAATACCACTGAATGTTTAACTGGCTTACCGCCAGGTTATTGTCCAGAATATACACATACGCGCTGTCCCCCGATGCCCCCTTCGGAAAGGTGAAGATACACTCCTGTTTTCCGTCTCCGTTCAGATCCGCGGCGATGAGTGACCAGCCAATACGCCGCCACCCGTTGTCCTTCGACAGCGTATGCATTGGTTCGGGCGTATCGAATTCCCTGACCTGGGTAACGGTAAAAGCGTTGTTCTTGTATTCCCCTTTGTTGATGAGTATCTTGTCTGTGGACTCCACCATCGTAACAATGACCACTTCGTCTATGCCGTCCCCGTTCAGGTCCGCGGCAACGGATTTACGCGGAAGACCGGCAGCGGACACGCCCGCCCAGCCGGAATCGTTGTTGCCGTCCTGGCCGAGCATGCTCAAATCTAAACGGGTTCCAAAGTCTTCAAACAGGGCGTGGCCTTTGCCGCTGCCGACACTATACCCTGCCACGAAGATTTCCCGTTTGGGACGGGAAAATATCTTCCCCAAAGGGCCAAGGCTCCGTTCCGGCCCGTTAACGGCGCGGGCGCGCGAGGATACTTGAGGATTGTAGGGCTTCCCGTTAGGGGCAACCGGAAGGTCGGGATTGGTGTCTACGCCGAGCCTGGCCAGCATTGCCAGATGCGCCTCTCTTGAACCGGGAGCAGTAATGTCCCCATCATCCTCCATGGCGGGATTGGAACAACCGGTTGATACGAGGACGGCAATCGCCGTCAAGCCGAGTAACGCGATCATACGCCGCATTTTCATGTAGAAGCTCCTTAATTGTTGTGGAATTTAGTTGAAACGCCCTGTATGGACGCCGGTATCGATCATTACATTATTTATAATTTTTGTCAAGTATAGTCAAACGCCCCGGCATAG
>JAIRSL010000043.1 GCA_031255475.1 Treponema sp. | reverse complement strand
CGCGGCCCGGACCGGGGAGGATTTTCTTGACGCATTTTACCGCCGGCTGACGGCGGAGGCGGGTATCCGGCCCCTGTTCGCCGGATTGCCGGAGGGGGTTAGCGCCCATGCCCGCGGCGACGGCGAAAAGAATTTCGTCTTTCTTATGAATTTCACCAACGGGAAAAAGCTGGTTCCGGCGGAATCCGGTAAAGCTGGAATCGGCCTTGAGCCTTTTGAGGTAAAAATTCTGCGGTCATAAGTATAGTTATTAACCAAGCGGAGGTATAATTTTTATGCGTCACATAGAGAGAAAAGTGAAGGGATTGGTATACCATTATGACGATCCGGAGATTATGGGCGAACAGCTTAGTTACATGGAAAAGCTGTACGATTACAACGCCACGCGGCCAATGGAGCAGGACAAAAGACAGCGGCTCCTAAAAGAAATGTTTGCGGAAATTGGCGACGGCTGTCATATTGAACCGCCATTACACGCAAACTGGGGCTGTCATTATGTGCATTTTGGAAATGGCATCTATTGCAATTTTAATCTGACATTTGTAGATGACGCGGAAATTTACATGGGCGATAATTGTATGATTGCGCCAAATGTAGTTATCACCACATCAAGTCATCCTATACTGCCCATATTGCGGGAACATCATTATGAATATAATGTTCCTATACATATTGGCAAGAATGTTTTGATTGGTTCAGGCGTACAGATACTGCCGGGTGTAACAATAGGTGATAATTCGGTAATAGGAGCGGGAAGTGTTGTTACGAATAACATTCCCGCACATGTGGTCGCGCTGGGCGTTCCATGCCGGGTTATTCGGGAAATTGGAGACAAGGACAAAAAATACTTCTATAAGGATAAAGAGCTTGATGTATGGGACTAATGTCCTGAACCGTGAAGTACCGGTACAAAACCAGTCAACGGTTATTTTTCACCCTACGGAAGATTCCGGTTTTACATCTATGCGTTTCTGTCCCGCAGGCCAAAACGGATGGATATGAGGGAAGAGGCCAGCGCGGAAGAGACGATAAGGATGCCGATAAGGGCCGGGGGGCCGGGAATAATGATAACAAAGTTATACATGCCATGGATAACCACGGCGGAAAGGAAGCGGAAAAAAGCCCTCAGGGGATCTTCACGAAGGGACGCGGCGGCAAACCCTGTCCGGGCGGCACAGGCGCCGTGAAGAGGCGCGGCGGTAAAGGCCCGCAAAAGCGCGATACGTATGTCGGCGGCGCCGTATGTGGCGGCTTCCAGAACGGCAAAACCCAGACCGGACAGGAGGCCGACAAGAGCCGGCGGCAGGAGCGGGAAATGAAATTTTTTTATAAGGGCGAAAAAGACGAGAAGTACCAGGAGGCGGCTCAGCTCTTCGGTAAAAGCTATTTTAAAGAAAAAGAGAAGGAGAATTCTCCTTAGATGATCCGGCAGGATTCCTCCAAGGTCGGAAGGAAAGAGGCTCTGGAGAAGCACGGCGATGAAGAGGGACACAATACCCGACAGAAGGCAGCCGGCAAAGAGGAGCGGAGGCATGGCAACGCGGAAACGCCGGATTACAAGCCACGCGACAAGAACCGGCAGGGCGGCGATAAGGATAAGGATCAGCATGAGGAACAGGACATTCATACTACTTCCATTATACAGGAAAAAAACTTAATCTCTACCCATGGGAATTATCCTGATTACGGGGCCGAAACATTCGGGGAAAACCAGTGCGGGGCGGGCTTTGGCTGCCCTTATGAAGGCTTCCTTTACCGATCTGGATGAACTGATAGAGGAGAGGGAAGGAAAGAGCCCCCGGGAACTCTACCGGGAAGGGGCCGGAGTCTTCCGCGGGGCGGAAGCGGCCGCGCTGCAAAGCCTTCTTCCCGCGGGAAAAACCTGTATCGTTCTGGCCGCGGGCGGCGGGCTCTGCGACAATCCGGCGGCCCTGGAACTCCTGAAAAGTCCCGGTATCAGCGTCGTTTTTCTTGATATTTCCGTGGAGACGGCCTGGAATCGCGTTAGGGCGGCCGGCGGACTTCCCCCCTTCCTGGATACCGGAAATCCCCGGGAAACCCACCGTCGGCTCCATGAACGCCGTTCAGTCACATACCGTTCGTTTGCCCAAATCCGTATCCGGGCAGAGGGGAAAAGCCCGGAACAAATAGCCTCAGAAATCGTTTCCGCCGTTTTTTTACCTGAGTTTTTGCCTGAGAAGCTTGACTGATAGTTAAATTCGGCTTTACTATCAATAATATGGATAGAAATTCCTTTCAGCAAGAAAAACTGTTTTCCACCATCTTGCGCAATGTCAGCGATGGTATTGTGGCAATAGATCCGGAGTTGCAGGTAATGTTCATAAATCCGGCGGCGGCCCGGATGTGCGGTTGGGATGAAGAGACGGCCAGGAAAAAGCCGGTTCAGAAGGTACTGTCTCTTACCAATTCTGCGGATTTAAGCAGTATTATTCCCAATGCTCTCCCCTTTGACGACACGCCGCGTTTTTTCCGGGATGTGATTCTGAAAAACCAGGAAGGGGATATTTCTATCATCGACGGGTCGATCAGCAAGATCCAGACCGTGGAAGGGGAGCCTCCGGGTTTTATTCTTATTTTCCGGGACATCAGCGAAGTAAGAAAAATGTTCGCGGTTATGGATTTCAACGCCAGTCATGACGCGCAGACAGGGCTTAACAATATTGACACCTTCACCCGCAAGCTCCAGGAGAGTATCGATCTCCTTAAACGGGAAGGCGGCGGCAACTCGGTGATCGGGCTGCAGATCGATCAATACGGCGCCATAAATGATGAATTGGGATCCCAGGCGGTGGACGAGCTTATGCGGCAAATGGCGGTGTTGTTCCGGTCGCAGATTCAGCGCCGGGATATTGCCGCGCGGTTTTCCGATGAAGGGTTTGTACTTTTGATCCGCAACTGTATCGGGGAAAACGCCATGCGGGTAGCCCAAAGGCTGCTGGAGGCGAGCCATACCTATCGTTTTCATTATTCAGACAAAGAATATTTGATAAGTTTCAGTGTTGTTTTGGAGGAAGTAAAAACCGGGGATGAAAAGGCGGACGCCATTCTTGCCTCGGTAAGCGCCAAAGCCGCGCAGGCCAGGGCCGCGGGCGGAGACCGGATATTCGCTCAGTGATCCGCGCCTGAGTTTTCAGCGGCCCAATCGGCTACAATTTTTTTGAGTCCTTCGTTGATCAGCTTGAGCGTCTTCCCGCAGTCCGG
>JAIRSL010000042.1 GCA_031255475.1 Treponema sp. | reverse complement strand
CTGTAAAAGGAACCGGACAAAGAGGGGTATCCCCAGGGCAAGGGCCGTCCAAAGTACGGGGACCAGCACCAGAAAGGCGGGATCATGGCTGCCGTTCCGGTTTAGGGAGCGGAATACCCCTTCGGGGATAAGCCAGATCAGGGCAAAGCCTGCGGGATCTTCCCGGTTCTCCCGGGACGGGCCGGTTCTAAAGACGGTGAAAAGGACGAAAAACAGGAACGGAATCAGGGCGGGAAGGCTGACAATATCCACCAGGGAGGAGAGCCAGCGGGAAAAGCCGAATGTCCCGGGGGAAATCCAGGGACCGGTTATGAACCGGACCAGGGCGAAGACGCTTCCCAAAAATAGGGCCCATAACCCGTAGGAATCCCTTGTTGTTGACGGCCTGAGGGCGGCCCAAAAAAGATAAAACACCGGCGTCCACAGGAAGCAAAAAAAATTCATGACTTTTACCCTAACACGGAGAAGACGGGAACTCAAGTCACCGGTACGCCCGGACAGCAATTTAACATTTCATATCCGGGTAACCCGGTAATACTTCTCTATCCGGTGGAGGGACCGGAAAGTCCTCCGTTCGCCAGGTTCAAATCGCCCTGCGGACTGGGCCGCAGGGCCTGTAAATATGCGTGTTTCCCTGGAAATCTATTCGGTACGCTTTGAAAAGGCTCACTGCGGGCTTTCCGGTCTCTCCACCGCGTCAATCCGTTAATTGTTTGCTACCTAAAGAAGAGAAGGGCGGAACGGCCGAGAGGAAACCTTTCGGAAATATGCCGCGCAGGATTGTAATGTTAAATTGCTGACGCCCGGAGCACGAACTTGCGGCACGGCAGCTTAAGCGTGATACGGTTAATCCCTCACCCCGTCCGGCTTTACCCGAAACGCCGCCGGTACGGAAACCGGGTTGTTTCAGGCATCCCGGGCGCGTCTAAGGCGGACGTGTTCAATGTCGTAGCTGAACAACTCCCGCAGATCGTTGAGCCCCAGGGCCATCAGCGCCATCCGGTCTATGCCTATGCCCCAGGCCGCTACGGGGACATGCACCCCCAGGGACTCGGTCACCTCGGGACGGAAGATTCCCGACCCGCCGAGCTCAAACCAGCCCAAAACAGGATGTTTGATGTGGACTTCCACCGACGGTTCGGTAAAGGGGAAGTAACCCGGAACATACTTCACTTCTTTGGCCCCCGCAACTTCGACGGCGAACATCTCCAGCATACCCAGCAAGGTTTTGAGGTTCACGTCTTCCCCCAAAATGATGCCTTCGGTCTGGTAAAAATCCGGCAAGTGCGTGGCGTCCACTTTGTCGTACCGGAACACCCGGAGCATCCCGAAGTACTTGCCCGGAATCGCGGCGTGGGGCAGGGTTTTGGCGGACATCACCGTACCCTGGCTGCGGAGTATGAGCCTGTGGGTAAAGTCCCGGTCAAAAGCGTAATCCCAGCCCCGGCTGCCGGTAGTCCCCCCGTTTTCATGGGCCGCCGCAACGCCGGATAACCAGGGTTCCTCAATAGCCTTGGCGTGATCCGGCTCGGCAATGCGGTACACGTCGTGAATGTCCCGGGCGGAATGGAACTGGGGCATGAACAGGGCGTCTGAATTCCAAAATTCCGTCTCTACCAGGGGGCCGTCGAATTCCTCAAAACCCAGGGACGCGAGCTTGTCTTTTACGGTTTCCAGAAACTGAGCGTAGGGATTGGTCCGCCCGATGATGAGCCGTGAAGGCGGAACCTGTATGTTATAGGACCGGAAACTTTTGCCTTTCCATGCCCCCGTTTCGAGCATGTCCGCCGTGAGGGTTCCGGTCTCGTCTCCGGTGATCCCCGCCGACGTGAGGGCCGCCGCAAGAACATCCCGGTCCGCGGCTTCGTCCCCGCCCGTCGAAAAGCCGAAAATCACCGTTTCGCGGTCCGCTTCCCGGAACGCCGCCCCCGTAACGCCGCGCTTCCTGGCTATTCCCGCCATGCGGGCGGCTTCGGCCCCGGAAAGACTGTCCTTTGCCAAAAGCCCGCCCGGCACCGCGGCGGCCTTGTCAAGCAGCCCCCTAAGCAGGGCGAAGTATTCGGCGGCCGCGCCCTTCGAGGGCCGGCCATCGGCAAGCTGATCCGCCGGCAGGACGGGGATCACGCCCTTACCGGCGTCCATACCCAGGACCCCCAGCCTGGACAGCGCGCCAAAGGCGCTCCCCGCATCCTTGGCGTCCAGGCCCAGGGTTTGGGCTATCCGCGGCAGCGTCTGCCCCGGCTGAATCCGGATCAGCTCAATGAGCCGTTCCTCCGGGGATCCTTTTTCTTTCCATTCGCGGCCCAGATCGGTCAATTCAAAAAAAACCGTGGTTTCCCGGCGTATTTCACCGATAATACCCTTGGCCTCAAGCCACGACAGGGCCTGGTTCCCGTTCCCCGGCTTAAAGCCCAGTTCCTTTTCCACCGTATCTATGGAAAGTTCGTCTCCCTTTTTATAGCCCAATATTACGCGGACTTCCAGAGGGTGCAGATTTTTAACCACGCTTTGAATA
>JAIRSL010000259.1 GCA_031255475.1 Treponema sp. | reverse complement strand
AAAAAACTTCGTTGGGGGTGTAGCTCAGTTGGCTAGAGCGTTTGAATGGCATTCAAAAGGTCAGGGGTTCAATTCCCCTTACCTCCAAAGTGTAGTTTTTTGCGGTATATCAGAGGCCGTATTCAAAGAGAGGATGTGAATACGGCGCCGCTGAAGAAAAACCGGGCGGGACGGTTGCTTTTCAGACGCGGCAATGCGCTTCTTTGACAGATTCCTTTAAACCTGTTATCCTAATTAAAGTGATTATTTGGAAAAGTTTGTGATAATGCACATGATTCAGGCTGATATATGGTTCAAAATGATATGTTCCAGGAAGAGATAAACCCCGAATTTGCCGCATTGCCCGGAGCGGGAAGGGAAATGCCGGTTCTGAGGGAAGGGAAAGTGGTCCCTGATTTTGCGTTCTTTGCCGATGGCGGGGACGAAGGCGAGCCGGCGGCGGGGAAAGGGGAACCGGCGGCAGAAGAAACCGGATTTCCCGTTATAACAAAACGGCTCGAAGATGTCCCCCATACGGGGTTTGCCGACCCAAATTACTATAAGGTTGTCCTTTCCGGCGAGGGGGATATAGCCCAGCGGGTGCATACCGTTCTTCAAAAATATATCAACTGCGCGGATCTCAAAGACAAGGGGGTGTTTCGTCAGCAGTTGACCACGGCTTACTGGGATTTCCTTGCCGGGGTGGCCAAAAAGTCCGCGGGACGGATTGCGGTCCCCAAAAAATTCCTGCTCCGTTTCGGAATTCTTCATCCTGTTTTCTTAAATCCCGATACCCGGACTTTTTTTTCAAAAATCACGGTCGATAACGAGTATTCCACACCGGTGTACTACCTGGATGAGTGGTTTAAGGCCGTGGGGACCGGGATTATACGGAATTCCACGACCGACGAAGTGCAGTCCGCCAAGACCAATACCAATGTCCGGCTCCAGCAGCTTCTGGAAAAGGCCACGGGAAAACGGGACGGGGCGAAGGGGCTCCTTATCGCAAAAGATAAGGAACGGCAAAACATGGAGAAGGTTCTGACGGGCCGTATGGGAACCGTTGTAGCGCATGCCCCCCTGCCGGGAGTGGGTGTGAACGCCTGTTACACGGAGCCCCAAAAGCAGACCTTCGGAGAGCTTCAGGAATTGATAAAGCAGCTTTTGAAAGCCGACCGGGAATTGGAGTTGTTCCTGAAGGATTATTACCAGGCCGATGAGGATGTCAAAACCCTTAGGGAGAAGGTGGAAACGGAAGGCGGTTCCGCGGAAATGGATGTTCAGGCGGTGGACACGGAATTCGGGACCATACGGCAGATGGCCAAGATGACCATTGGCCGTCAGGGGAATCACTTTCCCATGTTGACTTCCGAATATTTCCGGTGCGGCCCCAACGATGTGGCCACCCGGGAAAACGTGATTGCACGGCTGGCCTGGATAGAGAGCATAGACCCGGAAGCCTTCTGCCGGGTTTATAAGAACCGTCTTAACCGCATCGTTCCTATAGTGATTCTCCTGCCTACCTACGGCGATACCGGGATATGCTGGGAGCCTTTTGACCGGTACAACCGGGCGACAAGCCGGGGTCGCATCGCCCTGCCCATGTATCCCAAGAGCCTGACCATTGCCCTGCTTTCCGCGGTCGCGGACCTCCGCTGGCAGGTGGCCAAAGAAAAGGCTTCATTTTACTGGATGGAAGAGGGCCTTACGGGGAATTATTACCAGTGGTTTAACGCGCAGAAGATCAAAGGGGATGTAAAAGAATACTTCATTCAGGATTACATCATCTGGATGACCAAGGAAAGCGAGGGTACCCAAAAGCTGGACAAGGAAATCCGGGGAATTTTCTGGCGGTACATGCCCTTTACCCAATCCGTAAAAGAAAAACTCAAAACCCGCAGTTTTACCTACCAGGAACTGTACCAGCGGGATGTTAACCGCACCATGTCGGACGGATATTAGATACCGGGATCTTGGGCGCCGGATTATCCCCTCCGTACCGGAGGGCGGCGCGACCCGAAAATCGGGTCAAAATGCTTTTCTATATTCACCTTCTTCATGAACAGCTTCAGGACGATCCGGTATACCGCAAAGGAAATCACGATGGCGCCTATGAAAATGACCGGGATTGCCCAGCCGGCGGCCTTGCCCGCGTCCGGTTCCGGCAGTCTGGGCATGACGACAAAGGTAAAGAGAAACAGCAATGCCAGAAACGCGGCTATGGTGATCAGGATGTTGAAGACCGTTGCGGCCAGGATGAAAAACAGGGTATTGGTCTTTTTACTCATGGTTGAGCTCTCCCGGTTTTTGCTTTGACCCAAACAGCACGGTAAACAGGAACAGGAAAACGCTTACCACCACGCTGGCATCGGCAATATTGAAGGTCGGCCACCGGTCGAACCCGAACAGGCCGTAAAATTTTATGCTGATAAAATCAACCACTCCGTCGGGCCGGAATATCCGGTCTATCAGGTTGCCTGCCCCGCCGCCTATGATTCCCGCGACAGCCCAGCGCTGCACATTGCTCAACTCCTGGGAAGTAAAATAGTACCAGAGGAGGAAGCCGAAAACCGCCAGGGGCAGGATGATAAACAGGATGGTTTTAAGGCCCTCCGGCAGATTATACCCCAGGCTAAAGGCGATTGCCTTATTGCGGACGTGGATTATCCAGAGAAAATCATTATTGAACACATCCTTGATAAACACACCGTTTCCGGGCCAATGGCGTACAATAAACGATTTAACCGCCTGATCCGCCAGGATCAGAAAGCCGGTCAATGTGAAGGGCAAGATATGCCGCTTGTCTATGGACATTCTTCGTTACTCAGTATCGTGAACTTTAAAGTATACAGCCTCACCTTACAAACCGGTGGGCACGTCGATGAATTCGACATCCGCGTTCAGTTCGGCGGCGCATATTTCCATAACCCTGCGTACACCCCATACCTCGGTGGAATAGTGCCCTCCGGCTATCATGTTGATGCCCCCTTCCAGAATCTGATGATAGACGCTGTGGGAGGCTTCGCCGGTAACGTAGAGGTCCACCCCTTCCTCTATAGCCTGGCTTACTTCACCGGCCGCCCCGCCGGAAATCACCGCGGCGGTCCGGCACTCCGCCTTCCCGAAAGGAAACACCCCCAAGGGGGGGCGTCCCGCAAAGGCGATCCGTTTTACCGCCTCTTCCACCGTAAGAGGCGAGCCGAGTGTTCCTTTATATCCTATCTTGCGGCCGTGATACAAGCCGAAGGGTTCGGGTTTTTCGATGCCCAAAAGATCCGCCAGGGCCGCGTTGTTCCCCAGTTCCGGATGCTGATCCAGGGGCAGATGAACCGCGTAAAGGGCCAGATTCCTTTCCATGAGGAAGCGCAGCCGTTCCCGGAAGCCACCCGTGACGGCCAGGGGAGCGCCCCAGAAGAGCCCGTGATGCACAAAGAGCAACCCCGCTCCGGCGGCAGCGGCCCGCTTAAAGGTCTCCAGGTTCGCGTCCACCGCAAAGGCAATCTTTCCGAATTCGGCCCCGTCGTTATCCACCTGCAAACCGTTGAGGGAGGGATCAATCGCGGCGAAGCCTTCAATGTCCAGAAGCCTACGGAAAAAGACATCCAGGGTACGGGTTATCATAGCCTACAGTATAGACCCCTTTTTAAGGGAATTCCAGGCGTCATTGGTTTCGATGTGGAAATTCCGGGACGCAAGGGGTTTCCGGAACAGAGCCGGGGCCTTTCCCCCCGCTTTTTCCGGGCCTTCCGCCAGGCCGGAAGCCATGATTACGGCGGCGAAATTGTTGATCAACGCGGCGGTTTCTCCGGGGCCGTGGGTTTCCTGCGCCGGACCCCAAGGCGGGAACGCCACGCCGCCCGGCCGGAGAACCGTATAGACGGGGTATTTCTCCGGTATGTCGGAATAGTCCAGAGGCCCCGCGCCGGACGCCGCAGCCAGTACCGCCGGCCCCCCGGCGGCGCGGAACACCCTGAATATAGCCGCATACCGGCCGTTCCGGTGACGGGGTTCCAGCGCCCTGCCGGAAACGATAAAGCAGACCGGTACGCCCGGACGGGGAACCTCCCCTATTCCGGCGATCTTCCGGGGCCGCAAAGCCGCTATCCGGCTGCGTATTCCCGTCCAGATCGCGATAAACCGGTTGTCATGGGGAGGAGGGACGGCCGGCGCTTCTTCCCCGGTCAGGACCGAGAGCAGGGGGCTTTCCACGGCAATGACGCCCTTCACCATAGGATACCGCGCGGTGAAGTCCGGGGAGCCGGTTAGTTCCAGAATGGCCGCGCCTCCCGCGCCGTAGCCTGCCAAAAACACCGTTGACAGGTCCGTTCCGTTCAGGGCGGCCGTTATAGCCTCTTCATACGCCCCGGAAGCCGCCCGCAGCCTGTTTCGCCTGATCTGACCGAGCAGGAACGTAATATCCCACCGTCGCCCCTCTTCCAGGGAACGGCCGACGGCATTTGCGGCTACCGAGACCCCTCCCCGGCTTTCCGCCCTGAACAACCGCATCCGCCCGCCCGGAGCAAGGCCGTACTTTTTCCCTTCCGGCCCTACCGCCGGCGAATCGAACCCCCGCCGGGAATACGTGACCGCCGTGAACCCCGCGTCCCGGAGTTCCCCGCAGACCCGGTCGATAACCGTGACCGATCCGGAAACCGGCGGGATCAGCATCAGGAGAGGCTTCAACACCCGCGTACCGCTCCGGGCATTCCCGCCGTCATACGCGCCGTAGATCCGCAGAAAAAG
Organism: Treponema sp.; assembly: GCA_031255475.1. Lineage (GTDB taxonomy): Bacteria > Spirochaetota > Spirochaetia > Treponematales > Breznakiellaceae > JAIRLK01. The sequence goes on along the minus strand of JAIRSL010000259.1, from coordinate 366 downwards.
CTCCTCCCCGCGTTCCTCGTCCCGGAGGGTAACCGTGGTAACACCCGGCGCGGGCAGGACCGAATCCGGGGAGGGGGCGAAAAACACGGCGATCCCTAGGATCGGGACGAGAAGAACGAGCAGGATCGCCCGGAGAACCGGATTCCACCGCTGTAAATCGATACCCCGTCCATGGTTCAGCAGGGAAAAGAGGGCCGGCAGGTTGAAGCAAACGCAGGCAAACCCATACGCCAGCAGGGGAACACACTCCGGGCGGAAACCGTAAGCCGGGAAAAGGGCGATAATTATCCCCAGGGACAGAACCGGGAACCACACCAGCCCCTCCAGGTTCCACAACCTCTTGATGAAGAGCCGTATCAGGGAAAT
>JAIRSL010000256.1 GCA_031255475.1 Treponema sp. | reverse complement strand
CGGCGGCAGGGACGCCGCTGCGGAAAAACTCTCCTTTCCGTATGCCACCAGCCTTCCCCTGTGGGAAGACCGGCTCCTCAACGGCGAATGTATAAACGGTCCGATCCGCGACCTGTTTGCCGATGAATTTTTATGCCTGGAACCCTACGGCATCAAATCAATTCTCGTGGTCCCCGTTTTTCTCCAGGAACGGTTTTGGGGATTTATCAGTTTTGACGACTGCCGGAGGGAACGGAAATTTTCCTCCTGGGAGGAAAGTATTCTGCATTCCGGAAGCCTCCTTATGGCAAATGCCGTGGTACGGAACGAAATGACCGCCAGCCTTATACGGGCCCGGGAAGAAGCCCTTTCCAGTACCAGGGCAAAAAGCGAATTCCTGGCGAATATGAGCCATGAAATGCGGACTCCCATGAACGCTATCACCGGAATGACGATGATAGCGAAATCATCGGCCGATATAGAACAAAAAAATTATTGTTTGAAAAAGATAGAAGATGCTTCCGCCCATCTTTTGGGCGTCATCAACGACATTCTTGACATGTCCAAGATAGAAGCAAATAAATTTGAACTTTCTCCGGAAAATTTCAATTTTGAAAAAATGCTTCAAAAAGTCGTAAACGTAGTCAACCTTAAGGTCGATGAAAAGTATCAGAACCTTCATGTACATATAGATCCGAATATCCCCCGGTTTCTCAATGGCGACGATCAGCGCCTTGCCCAGGTTATCGCAAATCTCCTCTCCAATGCCGTAAAATTCACCCCGGAAAACGGAGTTATATGCCTGGACACCAACCTGGAGGATGAAAAGGACGATATCTGCACCATACAGGTTAAGGTAACCGATACCGGTATAGGCATTACCGAGGAACAGAAGGCACGGCTTTTTAATTCCTTTGAACAGGCCGACAGCGGTACTGCCCGGAAATTCGGCGGTACGGGCCTGGGTCTTGCCATTTCCAGGCGCATCGTTGAAATGATGGAAGGCCGCATACGGGTGGAATCCGAACCGGGAAAAGGATCGTCTTTCATCTTTACCGTAAAACTCAAACGCGGAAAGAACGAACGGAACGGTTTCTTAAACCCCGGAGTCAACTGGAAGAATCTGCGTACCATGGTTGTGGACGATGATCCGGATGTCTGCGGGTATTTCAAAGTTATTGCCGAACAATTCGATTTCTCCTGCACTGCCGCTTTAAGCGGAGAAGAGGCGCTGAAAGTAATCGAAGAAACCGGGCCTTTCGATATTTATTTTATAGACTGGAAAATGCCCGGCATGAACGGTATAGAACTGTCCCGGGAGATTAAGCAGTACAATTCGGGGAACGCTGTAGTCATCATGATCTCCTCCGCCGAATGGCATACTATCGAGGCGGAAGCCCGAAAAGCGGGAGTAGGTAAATTCATTTCCAAGCCTATCTTCCCTTCGGTTATCGCCGATTACATAAACGAATGTATAGGCAACGTACAGGCGGACGCACAAGACGATGAAACAAGACAGCAGGACAATTTTGCGGGTTGCCGCGTCCTCCTGGTCGAAGATGTAGAGATCAACCGGGAGATCGTGCTTACCCTGCTTGAACCCACGGGCCTGAAAATAGACTGCGCGGAAAACGGCGTACAGGCGGTAGAAATGTTCAAAGCCGATCCGAAAGCCTACGACATGATTTTTATGGACGTGCAAATGCCGGAAATGGACGGATATGAGGCTACCCGTAAAATCAGGAAATTTGAAGCGTCTATGAAGATTTCCGCCCGGAATCTTCAGAACGAAACTCCCGGAAATTTATTGAAACATACCAAGAGGGTTCCGATAATAGCGATGACCGCCAACGTATTCAAGGAAGACGTCCAAAAGAGCCGGGACGCGGGAATGAACGGTCATATCGGCAAGCCTCTGGACGTGGAAGACATGCTTTCCAAGTTACGGAAATATCTGCCCAAAAGACCATAGCGGCGTAATGTTTTGAAGGTCCGGAACGGACGCATTCGCAATAAAACCGGGAAACCGCAGCGCCGGGGCCGCCGTATTGGGGGAAACGGGACAACGTGGGGCGAAAGGGCTGAGGATAAGCTATGACCGGGCGGCGCGGAGGATTGCGGATCATCGGGCTTTCCGGTTTCCCGCCGGATTGATAGTATTACCATATACGTAATGTTATAGTGCTGTTGAGGCGTCATATTTTCCGGGACGCTGTATTTTCTTGACATAATCCCGATGTAGTCATAGAATGATGATGGATAATAATTCTATTTCCGGAGGAATTTTATGGAACGATGGTTCAAATTGAAAGAGAACAACACTACGGTTCAACGGGAGATTCTCGCCGGTCTCACTACCTTTCTCACCATGGCGTATATACTCGTGGTGAATCCCGGTATGCTGGGGCAAATTGGCGGCGGCATGACGCCGGGCGCGGTTTTTACCGCCACGGCCATTGCATCGGCAATTGCTACCCTGGTCATGGCTTTTGCGGCGAATCTGCCGGTGGCCCTGGCGCCCGGCATGGGACTCAACGCCTTTTTCACCTATACGGTGGTTTTCGGCATGGGTTACTCCTGGCAGATTGCCCTTACCGCGGTGTTCATGGAAGGGATACTCTTTCTCATCCTGTCTTTTTTCAATGTTCGGGAAGCGATCATCAAGGCTATCCCGGCTAATTTGAAAAAAGCGGTTGCCGTCGGTATAGGCCTTTTCATCGCCCTTATCGGGTTCGCCAACGCCGGTCTTGTTGTGAATGATGCGGGAACTATTATCGGCCTGGGCGATTTGGGCGCTCCCAACGCGCTTCTGGCGATCATCGGATTCGTCATTATCGTCGGTCTTTACGCGCTTAAAGTACCCGGCGCCATCCTCATCGGGATTCTGGCCGCCACGGTCATCGGTATTCCCATGGGAGTTACCTCGGTTCCCCAGGGCTGGGCGCCTATAGGCAGCCCCGACGCGCCGCTCTTTTTCCGGTTCGATTTTTCTTCCGTGCTGAGTTTTAAGTTCTTCACGGTCTTCTTTACCTTTCTCTTTGTTGACATCTTCGATACCGTAGGTACCCTGGTCGGAGTGACTACCCAGGCCGGGCTCATCGACAAAGACGGTAACATTCCCCGGGTCAAGCAGGCCCTTATCGCCGATGCCGTAGGCACCGTTGCCGGCGCCGCGTTGGGGACCTCTACCGTCACGAGTTTTGTCGAGAGTACGGCCGGTGTTGCCGCCGGAGGCCGCACGGGACTGACCGCCCTTTCTACCGGAATTCTCTTTCTGATAGCATTGTTTCTGTCGCCCCTCTTCCTGCTTATCCCCGGCGCCGCTACGGCTCCGGCTCTCATCTTTGTCGGCTTCCTCATGCTGAAACCCGTGACATCTATTGACTTTACCGATCCTACCGAAGGTATTCCCGCTTTCCTGGCCATTGTGATGATGCCTTTTGCCTACAGCATTGCCGAAGGTATCGTATACGGGGTGCTTTCCTTTGTGATCCTTAAAGTAATAACGAGAAAATTCAACGAGATTACCGCCGTAACATGGATACTGTTTGTTATCTTTTTATTAAGATTCCTGTTTAAATAAGAATACCGCCCCGCGCGGTTTCAGGGCTGTCCCGCATTGCGCCGGGACGGCTCTTAATCGTAAACCTGCAACATCAGTCGGTTCTGCCTTACGCTGCCGGCGATTATACCGTGAAGGCGTTGCCGGAAATCCGCGGGCAGTAACGCGGCCAGCTTTTCCGCCTGAAAAACGGACGCTTCATCTTCAACCTGGTTGAGAAAGAGAATCTTTCTGCCGGCGGCAGCGGTAAAGAGGCTTTTTTCCGTTCCCCCTCCGGCAATCACTTTTGCCAGATGTTCAATCTTCAGCGTTTCCCCGACGGCCGCTCCGGTGAGCGCGCAAAAAAGGGGAAGCCGGTGAATTAGTTCCGCCGATACCGGTTTGCCCAGCGGCCAAAGGGGTAGAACCCCTGCCGTGACCGTGGTGAAGGGCGGAACTACCGGTTCGTATTCCGCCCAGCCTTTAAGGGGCAGGCCCCGGGAACCGTCGCCTTCGATTAGGACCAGATCGTAAGCCGCGATACGTTCCGCAAGCTCTTCCGTCGGCAGGGCTTCGAGTTTACCGGTTGTTTTACTGATCCTGCCTGCCGTATCGATGCCCGGCAGCGATTCTACTTCCGCCGGGGGGAACATTTTTGTTGTCGTGGTGATAAGAACGCCGCGCGGCTTTGGCGCAAAATACCGGGCTAAATGACAAATAAGGGAAGTCTTGCCCCCCGAACCAATGACGGTTACCACAACCGGACCGGCGCGGTTCCCGAAAAGCTCCCGGTCAAACCACGCGCTTAAGGCTTCCATGGGATAAACCGTTCCGAGTTCCCCTCTGCAAGCGGATGGCGGTATATGCCTTTGACGGTTTGGCCCAGCAATATTCCGGCTTTTTCCGAGTCTTCGGGATTTATCCGCAGGGCTATGCCGCAGGACGGACCCAGGCAGGACGGGACGGGCATCACCCTCACGTCAATATCCGAGATGAGGAGTATCCGCTCCCCCATAATCGCATCGTGGGTACTGTGAAAAATAAAAACAACTTCTTCCGCACTTTTACTGTCCATGTATACGCGTTATGGTTTTACAGATTGATAAGTTTGCCCGCTTCTCCCATGGCGGAAGCAATGGCGTACATATTGGTTACGTTGCCTATGACGAGATCATCCCTTAGTCCGTAAAAATCCAGACACGTACCGCAGCTTGAAACGATGGTCCCCCGGGATTCCAGCTTTTGGAGGTCCGCGATAACCGTAGATCCCTGGGTGGTAAGTTTTATCCCGGAGTTGAAGAAAAGCAGTGTTTCTGGTGGGTTATCCATTTCCGTCAGGGAATAGATAAACGCTTTGATGAGGACGGCGCCCAGGTCATCGTTACCCTGGCCCATGGTGTTCTTGCCTATGGCCACCACAAGACCGCCGCTTTCCCCGGAGGACACGGAGGCGGGCGCAGGGGTATTGGTTATGGTTACCAGGATGTTTCCGTCATCCTGCTTTTCAAAGGAAACCGGACAACCCAAACCTTCGGCCATTTTTTCCAGGTTCTGGCGGCTGATGTCGTTATCGACCAGGACCCGCACCGCTTCGCCGGCAGACGTTTTTCGCAGGGCTTTTTTCGCTTCAATTACCGGAATGGGGCATGGTTTGCCGAGTACGTTAATAATATCCATATATCTCTCCCTTACTTGTACTATCGAACCTTCCTTAAAATTTCAGTTTTGGG
>JAIRSL010000270.1 GCA_031255475.1 Treponema sp. | reverse complement strand
ACGCCGGAATAGCGGCTCCTGCCGGTGTCCAGGGTATCGGAAAAGACGAAGGTCAGGGGAAAGCCAAGGCTCAGGTTAAGCCACGTAAGGGTGATGTCCCCCATCAGGTAGGGTATGTCCATGGCGGCGTTGAGAAAAATCTGATTGGTGTCGGTTGGATCCATCATCAGGGAGAAGACGGCCGGCCCGTTGACGGTTATCCCAAGTGTGCTGTAGGGATCCAGCCGGATCAGGGGATACGGTATCCAAAACTTTAACGGGTTAAGGTACCTAAGGCCCCAAAAACGGGATGAAGGCAGCCCGTTTTCACCGCTGTTTTCACCGGGCGCGGAAACCTCAGGCAGGGCCGCCGCCCGGCGTCTCCCGTCATCCCAGGGCTTAAGGGAAAGGGAAACGCGGAAGCCCGACAGGGAATCCCCTGCTTCAGGAAACTTCATCAGGGCGTCATGGGAAGCAAACGCGCCCCGGTAGTACACCGCGCCGTTCGCCATCACCGGCAGGAACACCCCGCCGGAAAAATCCCGTTCGGAAAAAACCGCCTCCAGGGTTCCGGCGTTCCCGCTCAGGAACCCGCCGGGGTCCAGCATCCCCAGCTTGTACATCCCGCCGTCATGGTCGTAAGAAAAGAGAATCCGCCCTTCGTAAAACCCCAACCCCCGGATGTACTTCCACCGGTTTTCATCATCTTCCGTATCCGTGCCTTCCGCATCCGCGCCAACGGTATAAACCTCCCCGGTTTCGTAGTTATAGAAGCACAGTTCCCGCGTTCCCCGCCAGGCGGCGGTAAAAGCTATCCAGGTATTATCCAGGGGAGTAGGATTTGAATAGAGAAGTTCCTCCGTACCCCGGAGGAGCGTTTCTTCCCCGGAACCGGACCGGTACACGATGCTGCCGTTATGCCGGTCGGAACCCAGCCCGACCACGCCGTCCCGGAAGTACCGGCCGTCGTAGATCCCCTTCCATTCCCGGCCGGTTTTCCGGCCCCGGCGGACATCGTACTCGGTGACTACCGCCCGTCTTTCCTCAAACAGGTAGTTAAGGGAACCGGCGGCGCGGTAGTAAGAAACCAGAAGCAGATCGCCGCCGGCGGAAGCCGCAATGTTATACACCCCCATCCGGTCGATGTTCATTATGTTCCGGCTTTCCCCGGCAGCGGAATCATAGGCGATTATCTTTCCCGATGTACGGTCGGCGGCAAAAACCTTGCCGCCCCCGGCGTCCATTGCGGTAAGCAGGGCCTTGCGGCGGAACGCGCCGTCGAATACCGGAGGTTCGGGATTTTCCTCTATGCCCGGAATCCGCAGGGATTCCGTGAATTCATTCCAGACATCCTGAAAGGGGCGGCCGTACACCCGCCTGAACAGGGCGTAATACCCCGAATTGTAAACCCTGAACGACAGCCTGAACCTGCCGCTGCCCATGGCGGCCCACAGTTCGGCGTATTTTTCCATCCCGTACCGCTGCTGCAAATAGGCGGAGAAAAAGCCGCCGTAATGATACGAACCGTTCGCTATATGGGGAAGATCGTACATCCCCGAAGCCTGCACCGGGGTAAAGAAGGCGTTTTCGTGGAGCGCCTGGATAAGCCCGCTCCTAAACAGGGGATCGTTGACCCTGCCCGTCCCGTCCAGACTTTCAAGACTGACGGTTACCCCTTCTACCATAAATCCCGGCGCGGTAAAAACCGAGGGGAACACCCAGCCGCCGAAGACTTTATGCATTCCCGCAAGCCACGGCTTCCTGGTACTCAGGGAAATCACATGGGTCAATTCATGAAGAAAAAGACCCTCCAGGGCATTGGTATAGGCCCCCATGTCTTCTACAGGCAACGGGGTATCGAGCAGCACAATATGGGGATACGGCACGGGATTCGCATACCCGTTAAAACTATCCGTATACGGGGTAAGGGTAACGGGAATACGCCCCGGCACGCTTATCCGCAGGATGCCGGACACCTGATCGTACACCCTGTCCGCAAAACCGGCCAGCGTTTGGGCGGACTTCTCCGATTCCGGGGGATAGACAATATCGAAGTGGGCGGTCTTTATCACCCTGAGCGAAGGGAACGGCCGCCGCCACTGCGCGTTAAGGGAAGTTCCGGCGGCGCAGAAGAAACAGACAAACAACAAAATCGCGGCGGGTTTTTTACCTGGCAGCCCGAACCGCCGGTCCGTAAACAGCAAAAAATCTCCTTCCGTAAAGTATACTCCGTAAACCGGCCGATGGGAACCGCCGGCTTACTTTTCCACCCGGCAGGCTTCCAGTTCTTTAAGCCGCCGGGGATCCGTCTTTATATGCAGGTTCTTTTCCTGGGTAGGGATAACCAGGCCCTTGGGACCGTTTTTAACCCGGCGGAGGTACTTAACCTGGGTGTAGAACAGGTCCCCTTCGCCGTTTCCCCGGCCTTTGGAGTAGAAAAGGGCCAGGTTCCCCGCGTCCAGCAGTATGTCCAGGGGAACGGTCTTTCCGGACCGCTGTTTGATGAACACGTAGGAACCGGGGAAGTCGCGGGCATGGAGCCAGAGGTCCCTGCCCTTGACGCAGCCCCGGAGGAGGGCGTCGTTTTCCGCAGCGTCCCGCCCCACCATGATGAGCCAGCCGCCCCGCCGGAAAGACACGCCGGGACGCTTCCGGTCCGCCGCAGCCGGAGCCGCGCCCCCCCTGTTCTTGAGGAGTTTGTGGAGGATGAGGGGGTTTGTTTCCGCCAACAGGCGTTCCAGGGTTTGACCCAGCCGCGCAAGCTCCCGCTCCCCCCGGACGATTTCTTCCCTGACATCGGAAAGGCCGCTTTTCGCCTTCCGGTATTGTTCGTAGTACCCCTCCGCGGAGGCCGCGGCGGTTTTTTTGGCCTCCAGCTTGATGCGCACCGGTTCCCCGGTATAAAAATTCTCCGCCTCAAGCCAGGCGTCCCCCGGTTTTACGGCGGCCATGTTGGCCATGACGATATCCCCGTATTCCCTCAGCCTGTCCGCCGCCGCGTAATCCGCCTCTTTCGCCCGCAGCCGCTCCAGGGACGCCGCAAGACGCGCCATGCCGCCGCCGAAACTCTTGCGGGCCTGTTCCCGCAGGGCCTCCAGGGACAAGGCCCCCCCGTGTTCGGCGTACCAGGCGTCTATCTTCTCGTTAAATGTCCCGTTGCCGGGAAGTTCCCGCACCGCGTATTCCCGTTCCCCGGAAGCCGCCGTATCCGCCATAACCGCTTCCGGCTCGTATCGGCCCCCCGTAACCTCCCCCCGTTTGGGACTGCGGCGCATGGCGTCCAGCACCGTCCCGTCTTCGGCGGTAACAATCACGTTGGCCGCGTTGGACCAGAGCCGGATATAGAAGCGGTAACGGTTCCGCCCCTGGCGTATGGCAATCCTGACTATGCGGTTGTCCCCCAACTGGACCGCTTCTTCCATATACCCGTTGACGATGCGGGACTTGCAGAATTCCGCGAACCGCAAGGGCCGGTCGCCCTTTACCGCGCCGCTCCGCGTCTGGTGGATGCGGCAAGCGCCGGGGGTCAGCGCAATAAGGAGGTAACGGGTCCCGCCCCTGCCGTAGAGCCTGAGGCAGAGAACGTCATACGCGCTCTGAAACACCTGCTGGATCTGGGAGCCGGGTAAATCGAGTTCGGACAGGATACAGTCGATCTCTTTCCAGTTCAGGGACACAAAACCTCCGCGCCCGGAAGTCGCCCCGGACCGGATCATTATACCGCCGGAAGGCCCCAAGATTCCATCACCCGTTCC
>JAIRSL010000237.1 GCA_031255475.1 Treponema sp. | reverse complement strand
GCTATATTTAGTGTCCTTTTTCAAATAGCGCCTAACATACCCCATATACGGAGTCCCGTAATTCGCAGGCAGTGGATTGTGTGGGGCCTTAAGGGAGATCAATTTTCCGGCGGAATGCCGGTATTCAAATTTAGAGTAAGGAGAACATGATGAGAAAAAACAAATTTATTTTTGGAGCGACGGTTTTTGTAATCGCGCTTTTTTTTATGGCTTGTCCCGGTACGAACGATCCGATAGATACGGAAACCGGGTACACGGTAACGGCTCAATCGGCCGCCAACGGCAAACTGCGCTTTGAGCCCGCCGGGGGACCCTCCGGGACGCCGGTAAAAATATGGGCCGATCCTGAGCCGGGATTCATGCTGAAGGAGCTTAAAGCCGGCAGTGCAGCGGTTAACATAAACGCCACAGAGCCATGGGAAATTATCCTGACCGGGGACATAATCCTGACTGCAGTGTTTGAGGCGGTTCCAACGGGTACCTACACCGTAAGCATCGCCCCGCTTCAATACGGAAGTATCACCGCGGAACCCAAATACGGGGAGGAAAGGACCCCAATCATCCTGACCATTACCCCGGCCGCAGGTTACGGACTAAAAGAGGGGAGCCTCAAATACAGGCTCAACGGCTCCGACACCCCCATAACGGGGACCAGTTTTTTGATGCCTGTTGGAAACGTAACGGTAACCGCGGAATTTGAAACCAAGACTGCCGCGCAGTTGGTTGACGCGGGGACCGAAGCCCTGACGGACGGAAACTTTGATGTCGCCATTGATGCCTTTGAGTCCGCCTACCGGCAAGACCCGGCCAATGTGGAGGCGACGATCTACTCCTCCCTGAGCGCCCTCGCATCTATTGCCAAAGACCAGAACGTCCGGAGACTGATGATGAACCGGTTGGGCTTTACCGGCTATCCCGGAACCATCGGTAGGCTGATTACCACGGACTGGATGGAAATCTATACCGATGAACTCTTTGTCTATACGTACTATGAGAATGGTACATACTATAACTGGTTTGACCTGTATAACGAGTGGTTCTTTAACTCCTATAACCTGACACCGAAAGCGGGGTATTATTATTTTGATTATTCTTATGAAAATGGTTCCTATCGCCTGGCCGGGGAAACCCCGCGCTACGACCGGCGGGACGAAAAACTGCCCGGCCTGTCCGTGCCCGACTGGTTTAAGAATACCGGGATCTATAAGGACGGCCTAACCTCTACCGGGGTCTTACAGGCTTCCGAATGGCCGCTTCTCCTCCTGGCCAACCTGGTGGATAAAAACCAGAACGGATTGAACGACCTCCTGGACGATATTCTCTCCTCCGTGTTCGGCGCCGCCTTTGAAGATGCCGCCGCCCGGTTTAAGGCTTTGTCCTATGATCAGTCTGTCCAGATGGATGAAGAGCTTATTGAGGCTTTCGGCCTCTCGGAACTTCTTGAGGGAGACGAGATATATGTAGGCAAGGCGGAACTGGATATCCTCTTCTCCGCCATACGGCTCTTTAAGGCCAGCCTGGAATGGGTCGCAGCCTACGACTGGAATACGGACATCAGCTTCCTGAGGACCGACTGGCAGATTCTGGAAGACAATATCGATGCCCTCTCGCCTAAAAATCTTCCTTTTGGCAACAACTTTATGAAGAACCGGAACAACGGGATGATGGATAAATCTAAGGCGGATTTTGACAGCGCCCTGGCGGACGCGATCGGCGCGTATGAGTATCTCATCAACGGTAACAAACTGCCGCAGGGCTTTAAAGACAGCCTGAAAGAGTACGAATGGATTAAAGACGGCTTGTTCAAACTCAAAGACGCCATTAAAAACGGCGGGATCTTCTATGTACCGGACGAAGAGCCTTCGGGAAGCGTTTATAACAACTCCGCCCAATACGCACTGATCGGCATTGACATGGGTAAACTGTTCACTCCCGGCCAGTTCGCCATCGATCAACTGATAACCGCCGAATCCGGCGGCGGCGTTCCGCAATTCTACGCTTTCAAAGACGATGATTCTCCGGTCATAATCACGGCCAAAGCCCAAATGGACACCATGGATGACGATTTCCGCATCGGGTTTCGGCTCAATCTTGCCCGGATCAATGAAGTTGTATATGGTGATTTCCTTCCCGATGGCGATACCCTGGATCTGCCCCTGTTCCCGGTAAAGATCGGAAAGGACCTGTATGGTATATACCACAAGTAAAAAACGGAACCGTGTATAACGGCAAAAGAGCCCGAGCCCTGGCGTTAGGGCTCTTTTTGTACCTGCTCCTTTCCGGCGTTTCCCCTCTTGGGGCCGGAGAGGGCTTTTCCTTCCCGGCGGAGGCCGGATCCCTCTGGGTTGAAGATGACGGCGCCGCTCTGTATTGGCGGAGCGGCCTTTCCTTCAAAAAAGACGGGTTTTACGCACAGCTTACTCTGGGCCAGGTTGTTTCCAGCCTGCCCTGGGCGGACGGGGCGGTTTTCGGGGGTTTGGGGAAACTTGGGTTTGACACGTCCCGGTTCGGCCTTGATGTTAGCTATGGTTTTTTTAAGCACGCTTTGTTCAGCAGTGAAACAGAAACCTTTTCTGTCTACAATGACGGGGGACGGGCTTTTTTCGTTGCTGTTAAGGCTCCGTTGCGCATTGGGGAATGGAGCATCGCTCCGTCCTTTTTATATGGTTCCGGAGCCTGGACCGGAGGCAGTCTGTACTGGTTTTTCGGCAAGCCCAAGATTTCCGCGCTCACCGTCTGCGGACTGTCTCTTGGGTATCATGAACGGCATGAACTGGCTTTTCATTATATTTTCATGGACGCGGACATTCTTAATAATGATGCCGAACAGCTTTTCGATTCCCGTTTGGACGCATACACCGCTTATTACCGGCTTTCCCTGGAAATTCGGAATCTCCGCCTGGGAGGAAGTCTGGGCTGGTTCTATGCTACAGCCGGGGTAAACGGAGCCTTGACCGCCTCAAACCAGCATTTTGTGTATTTTCCGTACAATTTCTACGCGGTAAACGGCTCTTTGGGTCTTCATGCTGGATTCGGAGCAGTGGAGCTAAAGCAGGCTTTTTCATTTTTTCAATATCGCATCATGATTGGAGCCGCCCACATCTTTCCGGGTAACGGCGCTGCGGATATCCATCATAAAAAGAAAACGCTCTTTGGCGGGGAAGAAGTCTTTGATAAAATATCCCTGGACATAGGAGGGACCGGCGCCGCCTTTATTCTGCTTGACGCCGGGCCCCCTTCCTTACGGCTTGGTACACGGAAAAAAGTACAGTTGTCTTTAGGGCTGAAAAAGCTCTTTGTTGTCCCCTGGGGTTATAAACAAATTCTTCCCGGTACTTCCGTTTCGACGGAGGCTTCAAATTCTTCAACGAATAAACTGCTGAAAACCGTACTGCTTTCGGGTTTATCTTTGTACGGTTCCCTGTATTGGTGAACGGAAGGAAATATGATGGCCACGTTATTCACTTTGGGTTTAATCCCCGCCGCTCTGCGGGCGGGATTTTTTATTTCAATGATCTTGCTGTTTTTTTGCCATATTCCTTGACTTTTCGGCTTTCCATTCCGAAATAAAAAGCTCGTGGGCGGCAATGGTGGCGGCCAGGGTGATGTCCTGGACCTGTCCCCGGCCTATCCAATCGGCCCCGTCCATGTGGTAAAGATGACGGAGGGTTCCCTCCAAATCTTCTACGGCGCAACCAGGGTCCGCTTCCCTGCGGCGTTTTAGTCCCCGCAGTTCTTCTTGCAGGATTTCCTCATATTTTGCTTCCCTCCAGTCTTTGGACGGTTCCATCTTATACGCTCCAATACGAAAATTTTGCTACGGGCTTTACGGCGCGGAATACCCGATACGGCGCAGAAACCGTTCCGCGGGGCCGGGGACAAGAAAGCCGGAACGCCGGATCATGGGGGTAGCCCGGCGCTCTATCCATGCGCCCTGTTCATCCCGGATATACTCATACCGGACATCCGTTTCCGTCACCTCCCCGGTTCCGGCCGCGTCCTCTGCCCGGCGGCTGCCGGTAAAACGGACCGGCAGTCCTCCTTCGTCCCACTGGAAAGAAAAATGATCGAAAACCTCCGTCCCGTATAGGTCCGGCTGTCCGGCGTCCGCCGGAACCGCAGGCTCAGGCCCGGCGGGAACAAAACGCTCCCAGTACCGGGGTCTGCCTTTTCCGACGTAAAGGGCGGAGTATTCCCCGGCGGAGGTAACAATCCCGGACAGGTTCCCCATGCCGTCGTAATGGTACGTCTCGGTAAACTCTTCCCCATTCGATAAGTCCGTTCGCACAAAACACCTGATCCGCCCCCCGGGCGCTTCATACCGGTATGAAAAAACCGCCAGCGCATTCCCTTCCCGGTTGTACCAAATCTCCGCGGCCCCGGCGGCCTCGTATTCGATGAGCGCAAAATACAGGGTTTCCCCCCGGCTTATTCTGACAAGGGAAGGAAAGGCGTCTTCGTATTCGACAATGAGGATATCCCAGGATGTCTCCGCCGCCGGTATGGTGAAACCCCGGATACGGCTGGCGCGTCCGAAACGGGTTTGGACCTGGAAAAAAACGCCGTCCCTGAACAGGGGAAACTCCGCGAGAAGTCCGTCTTCGTTCCGGCTGACCGTCAGTTCTTCCGCCGGTTCCCCCGCCGGGTCTTCACCGCCCTTGATAAGGGTAAGGACGGAACCGCCGTACGGGGGGAAAGAAAAGGCATCGGGCGGCATGGAAAGGGGCCAGTCCGGACGCCAGGGGACTTCACCGGCCAGGGCGGCCCCGTAAAGAGAGAGGACCGGGAAAAAATCCGCAAGCTCGGGATCCTCCGCGCCGGGGCCTGAGGGGTCCTCCCCTTCCGTACCGGCAGGCAGTTCCGCCCCGTCAGGAAGGGCCTCTCCGGGGGGTAATTCTTCAGCCCCGGTGAAAAAGAGCGCGAAAACAACCAGGACGAGACAGAGAACGGGACGAACCATAGTTATCAGTATAATCCATGGGACCTATCGTTTGTAGAGCCATTCGGGGGACGCGAATCTCTCCAGGGCCAGTTCCCGCGCCCGCTCGTCTTCGGCTGATTCCGGGCCGTCGGGATAGGACGGCGCGGAAAGGGGAACGGTAAATTCCAGGTCCAGGGCCTGGCGGAACCCCTCGATCATGGCGCCTTCGGTTTCCTTAAACCCCGCGGAGATACCCTGGGCGCGGAGGCTGGTGACCCTGGCTTTTACGTCCCGCGCGAGCCGGCCTTTCATCTTCTCTTCCGGGACCCGTAACAGGCTGAACATGAGGTCCGCGTCCAAATCCAAAAGCACGGTACCGTGGTGCAGAACCGTGTCCTTACGGCGGGTCTGGGCGTTGCCCGAAATCTTCCGGTCCCCGCAGAGTATGTCGTTGATTGGCGCGAACCGGGCATTGAGTCCCAAAAGGGCAAGCCCTCGGATGACGCCTCCGCAGAGGATGCGGTAAGAATCGTGTATGGACGCCCCCGCCAGGGGATGACCGGCCGGGAGTATGACGCTGTAGGTGAGTTCGGCGCGATGAAAGACCGCCCCGCCGCCGGTGATGCGGCGGATGACGCCTATTCCCCGGTCTTTGCAGGCCCGGATATCCACTTCTTCCTCAAGCCCCTGGAAGTACCCGACCGAAACCGCCGGCGGTTCCCAGCCGTAAAAACGCAAAACCGGCGGCGAATCTCCCCGGCCTACCGACTCCAGCAGGGCTTCGTCCAGCCCCATGTTGTAATAGCAGTCGTGGAAACCGGTTTGGAGAAGCCGTACCGGATAGGGCTTTACCGGCGTTTCGTTCATAGATTCCCCTTTTTGTCTAAGGAAGCCGGATTCAGGGAAGCGTATAACAGGGACGCAAGCCCCGCACCGGTAATGCCGAAGGCTTCAACCCCTTCTTCGTTCAGGAGGGCGTTAAAGGAATTTTCCACTTCCGAAAGGAGAATCCCCGCAAGGCGTTCTTCAACCCGGTCAAACCCTTCTTCGGGACTGGCGAAAAAATCCCCCCGGATCCGTATGCTTTTAAGGATATGGCCTTCAACGTCCGCCCTGAACCGGATGAGCTTGCATCCTTCCGGTTTCCCTACCCCGTCAATCAGCATGGTTTTGTCCCGCGGCGGCGGCGGCTTCGAAGGCATGGTAACTGGTCCGGGCAAAAGGGGAAGACACCACGGAAGCGAAACCCCGCTCACGGGCCGCCCGGGCATAGGCATCGAAGCGTTCGGGGGTAACGTATTCCGCCACCGGGATCTGCCGGCGTGTGGGCTGGAGGTACTGCCCCATCACGAGAATGGTCACGCCGGCGGCGCGAAGCTCATCCATGGTTTGCAGGACTTCCCCTTCGGTTTCTCCCAATCCCAAAAGAAGGCTCGACTTAACCGCCGGAACGGGGCCCTTCCCCGAAAGGAGGGGTTTTCCGGCGGCCCTCAGGGTCGCAAGACTTTTGTCGAAAGAAGCCCGGTGGTCCCGGATCCATTGAAGGGAGCGGACGGTTTCCACGTTATGGGCAATCACATCGGGACCGGCTTCCAGGATACCGGCCATTTCCGCCCCGGTATAATCGGGGATGAGGACTTCTACCTTTATCTCCGGCAGCCGCCCTTTGATTGCGGCAATACAGGCGGCAAAACAGTCCGCTCCCCGGCCGGCAAGGTCGTCCCGGTCCACAGAGGTAAGGACAAGGTAGGTAAGACCCAACTCTTCCGCCGCCCGGGCGATGCGTTCCCCTTCCTCCGCATCGGGAGGAACCCCGTACCGGTCTGATTTTACGGCGCAGAACCGGCAGGACCGGGTACAAACATCCCCCAGGATCATGAACGTGGCGGTTCCCGCGCCCCAACATTCGCCCTTGTTCGGGCACCGGGCCTCGTCGCAGACCGTGTGGAGCCGGTGTTTCAAAAGGGTATCCGCTACATGCTTCCAGGTATCCCCCGAAGGGAAGGGGACCTTAATCCAGGCGGGTTTAGGGAGAAGCGGCGCCGTCATGGGGAGACTATACCATTAAAGGGAATTCCGGGGCTAGGATCCTCCGGGAGAGGCGCACAGGATGAAAGTTAACCGCGCGCCGCGCAAACAGTCTGGGAATTGCCGGGCCGCGCCGGGTGTCCCGCCGGATATTTTAGCGGACCGGCGACCAGGTATAGCCGCCCTCCCCGTCGGGGCCTACCGTTCCTATGGCGGGGAAAATGAGGTGCATACCCGCAACGGGTATTTTGTTCCGCGCCGCATATTCCAGGATATGTTTCCGGGTTTCGGCGGCAAGAACGGGATCGGTGTCATAACTTACCGAAATGTCCGGGCGGGGGAATTGTATATCCTGGACATGCATGAGGTCCCCCCAGATGAGGAGGCTTGCCCCGCCGTTTTGGACCAGAAAAACCGTATGCCCCGGCGTATGGCCGAAGGCGGCAACAGCTGTGATGCCCGGCAAAAGTTCCCGGAGAGCGGTTTCCAGCCCGCCGGGTTTAAACGTGCGGACATTGCCGCCGTAAGGGGCAAGGGCCGCCGCCACGCCCCGGTTTATCTGAGTTCTGGTCCAGAATTCCCGTTCCTGTTCGGCCACATAGATCAGGGCCTTGGGGAACAGGGCCTTTCCGTCCCTGGCAAGTCCGCCGATGTGATCCCCGTGCATGTGGGTCAGGAGTACCGCGTCCACATCGCCGGGCTCTACCCCAAGATTTTTCATGCTTTCAAAAACCGCCCCGCCGAATCCCGTGTCCACCAGCACAATACGCCCGGCTCCTTTAATGAGGAAGGTATTGACTTCGGATTTAAAATCTCCGGGAAGATAGCGCTTTTTCAGGGCATTGTCGGCGCCGATGAGAATCTGATCCCTCCCCGGCCCGGTATTCTCCACCAGCATATATACGTCAAGATTTCCGACTTTATACGAGAAAACAGCCTCCGCCCCGAAACCGTTCGCCGCCGCCATACCCAGCAGAATAACCATCAGATTTTTCATAGCCGCCTCCGTATTCTCCGCATTATTGCCCTTAATTCGTAAAACGTAAAGTCCCGGATTTGCGGGAATTGTACAGGTAAGCCGGGGCTTTGCCCGCTGCGGTTTCCTGTTTGTCCGGGGGATTCACTAAGCCGTATACTTCAGGCCGAGGTTCTTCATTCCAACAGAGCTCTTGCCGATTCGCCGTTTTCAGAGTAAATTATTAGGCATGAGGTTTCAAAAGAAACCCTGTCGGGTGATATGATAAAAACAACGGCCTTAAGCTCTCTGTCTGTCGAGGATATCCATGCAATTCAGATCCACTAAGTCCCATGAATCTCCGGTTTCGTTTAAAGAAGCGGTTTTGCGCTGCCTGCCCCCGGACGGGGGACTTTATGTGCCCGCCTCGGTCATGGATATGCGGCAATACTTCCTCTATATGGATACCGAAACGAGTTATCCCGAACTGGTAGCTACGGTTGCCCCCGGCCTGCTTCAGGGCGAGTTGAATCCTTTTTCCGCCTCCATGGTTGCGGAAAGCGCCTTCGATTTTGAGCCCGAACTGCGGCAGCTTGACGAAACGTTCTCCCTCCTGACTCTCTATAACGGGCCCACCGGGGTTTTTAAGGACTTCGGCATAGCGTTTCTTGCGGCGGTTATGGAAGAACTCCTCAAGAACAATGGTCCGGCCATGATCGTTTCCGCCACCAGGGGGGACACGGGGGTGAGCATCGCAAACGCTTTTCATAAGCGCCAAAACATCACCTCGGTAATACTCTACCCGTCCGGCAGCGCCATTCAGGGGCTTGATCCGGCCTCGTATGTTCCCAACGGCGGGAATATCATCCCTATCCAGATAGAAGGGTCTTTCGACGAGTGTCAAAAGCTGGTCAAGGAAATCATCCGGGATCGTCCTTACGCGGACCGGTACGGCATTACCAGCGTCAACGCCATCAACGTAGGGCGTCTTTTGCCCCAGTCGTTTTATTTCCTTCACGCCTTTGTAAAGCTGAAAAAGTATTTGAACGGGGATCTGCTGTTCAGCGTTCCTTCGGGGAACTTCGGCAATCTGATTGCCGGGCTTTACGCCTGGAAATTCGGGATGCCCGTGAACGGTTTTATCGCCGCCATGAACGCCAATAACGCCATCGGTGATTTCATCAGGGGACGGCAGTTTATTCCCCGGCCGGTCAAATCCACCAATTCCCCGGCGCTGGATGTGGCCCAGCCTTCAAATTATGAGCGGCTGGCATCGTTTTATGACGAAGCGCCCGCGGTTATGCGGAACATGGTTTTTCCCGCCGCGGTAGACAATGACGATACGGTAAAAGCCCTGGAACGGTTTTGGAAGCGGTACGGCATTATCCTTGACCCCCATGGGGCGGTGGCTTACGCGGCCGCGGAACGGGTCTTGTCCGGCTTTGATCCCGGCAGCCATGTGGTCATCCTTGCCACGGGCCATCCCGCGAAAAAAGCGGTCACCGTGACGGAGGCCACCGGCCAGACCGTTGAAATTCCACGGCGACTGGCCCTGCTCCGGGAAAAAGCGGACCCCCTGGCGGTAATAAAACCCAATCTTGACGCCCTGGAAACGGCTATCGTAAGCTGTTTTTAAGATTGTCGGGCTAACGCGGCTTTCTTCCGCCGGATTGGGGAACGATCCGCATTACCGAAGATTTTGCCAAGCGTGTCAACCTTGCGCCGGAAACGGTGTGCAAGCGGTACGATAACTGATCGTATCCGGCACAAGGCATTTCTGTATATTGCGGATCTATATCTGGGCCGCTATATGTTGTGGGGTCTGTGCCGTCAACGGTCTTGCCGGCGGAAATGTGCGGTAACCGGCAAGACAAAAAAGACTCGCTATTTGTTTCTTTTCATTATATACTTAGTCTGTTCCGAAAACTGGTTGGCGCGAACCTCTGGTTGCGAACCTTTGGTTCGATGGGACAGATTCCGCGTTGAGGGGTGGCCGTTATGAGAAGCGCTGTCGCTATCAGTTATGAACTGGACGATCCGGCGGAGGCTGCCGGGCAGCTTGCCGGTTCGATTAGGGAGAAGCTGCGGCTGGGGAAGCATTCCATCGGAATCCTGCTTTGCGATGCCGATACCGATGGCGCCGCGCTGACCGGGGAACTGGAAAAAACGCTGGGCTTTGAAATTGCCGGAATGACCACCCTGGCAGTCCTGGATTCAGGCGGCCACCACGAGGCGGCGGCGGTGTTGATGGCGCTGACGGCGGATGACTGCGGGTTCTTTGCCTCGGTTTCGGAACCTCTGTCGGAGGGCGATTATGAGCGGAAGATCGCCGATGCCTACCGCGCGGCCGGGCCTTCAGAGGGCGGTTACGGGGCCGGGCCAGGGGTTATTTTCGCCTTCTGCCCTTACGGCATGCCTTTTTCCGGGGACCGCTACCCGGACATACTCTCCCGGACCATGCCGGGCGTTCCGCTCATGGGCGGCATAGCCTCGGATGATTA
>JAIRSL010000173.1 GCA_031255475.1 Treponema sp. | reverse complement strand
CTGGGATAGTGATGAAGGATTTCGGGGCCCCGTTCGCCGATGGCAACGAGGTTTTCTATCCTGACCCCCAGCTTGCCGGGCAGGTAGATTCCCGGTTCAATGGAAAACACCATTCCCGGCTTAACCGGCGTCTTCTCTCCGGGGGCAACCGGAGCGCCTTCGTGGTCTTCCATGCCTAAGCCGTGGCCGGTCCGGTGGGTAAAATACCGGCCGTAACCGTATCCCTCAATGACGGTCCGGGCGGCGGCGTCCACATCCTCCAAAAGGTTTCCCGGCCGGGCCGTGGCTTCCGCCGCCAGATGAGCTTCCAGTACAATCCCGTGCACTTTTTTAAATTCCGCGTCCGGTTCCCCGATAAAAAAAGTGCGGGAACAGTCGGTAAAGTAACCCTCAAAAGAACCCCAAAAGTCGATAAGAAGCCCTTTGCCCCGTTGTATGGCGGCGTCCCCGGTAACATGGTGGGGTACGGCGGCGTTGGCCCCCACGGCCACGACGGAATCGCAGGTTTTGAATCCGGCCCTGCGCATTTGGGCGGCAAGGTCCTCCGCAAAATCCCTTTCGGCTTTTCCAATCCAATAGTCCCCGCGGGAAATGAGGTCCCCAAGAATACGGTCGGCCAGGGCGGAAGCCCGGCGTATCAGGTCCAATTCGGCATCGTCTTTGTACTGCCGCTGGGGATTGGTAAGGGGCGACCCCAACATGAATTCTGTTTCCGGAAAAGCCCGGCTCAGGGGGACGGAAAACAGCGCCGGAAGCGAAGGATCAAGGGCCGCCTTCCCCGCTGGAATCGCCCGCTTTGCGATTTCTTCCTTAAGGATTGAGACCGGGTCCTCCCCGTCGGACCACGGGATAAATTCCCGAACCGGCATGATTTCCGCCTGGGCCCGGTAGAGGGCGTTGACCAGGGCGAAAGGTTCCCCACGGACCGGGAGGACCAGCAGGAAAAGGCGCTCGTCCCCGTGAAGGGAATATCCCGACAGATAGCGCAGATTGGGGGAAGGACTCACAAAGAAAATATCCACCCCTTGTTCTTCCATGAGTTCCCTGGTCTTTTGAAGCCGTTTACGGTAAGAGTCTTGGTTCATTTGCACGTCCTTATCAAAGCGATTATTCCCGGCAGATCATTCTCCGGGGGGGAAATAGCCTATTCCGTCCCGGCCGGATCGTTCCAACAGGTAGACTTCCGCTTCCACGGGAAGATAGGCCCTGCCGTAAGCGGCGGACAGGCGGGACCGGTAATTCAAAATGTAGGAACCCGACGGCGTATGGGTTAGCTGTTCCAGAACGGGGCCTATGCCTTCCGGCCGGTAGAGGGGCAGGACCCTTCCGCCGGTCCGGTCGCAGAGGTAGCGTATGTCCGCGTCCGCCGGGTTCTCCCCCACCAGAACTGCGTGAAAAATGATGCCGTTATTGGCCATGTACGCCGCGAGTTCCGAAAGGCTGTACTGCTCAAAGGCGAGTTCCCCCAGCCGCCCGGTGCTTACAAAGACCACCGCCCGTTTCTTTGCCCCGGACAGGAGGTCCGTGGCGGCAAGGCGGAGGCCCAGGTCGAATCTCCAGCGGGGCGTGTAGGTGGAAGCGCCGCCCCGGCCTGCCTGGGCCAGGGCCGCCGCGTTAAAGCCGCTGGAAGCCCCGGTCCCCAGAGACTCTCGGAAGGGCTGTTCCCCGGCGGAAACCAGAGAACGGATGCGGCCGGGGGATGCGTCGATGTCCCGAACCGCCGCAGCAAGATCTTCCCGGAGGAGGGAAGAAGCGGGGGAACGCTCCACCAGGACGGCAATGTCCGCGTCGGAGGACCGGTAGCCGGCGTAGAGGAAATTCTGCTCCGCCGAGGCCTGCCCGTTCTCGCTGATAAGGAAATTCCGCGCGTCAAGGCCGACGATGGGCCGGCGGTTCCGGTCCTGTACCTGGAGTTCCACCGTTACCAGGGGAAAATCATCCGCCGCGACCCGCACTATCTGGACGAAAAGCCCGGAGGCCATGTCGTCTATGGGGGTCATTACCAGGATTTCATCGGCGTTGAACCCGGCGGCCAGAATGTTTCCGTTGCTATCCGGCTCCGCCCCGATGATCCTGGTCTGCGCGTTCCCGGCAAGGCCGATTTCCGAAACAATGGCCGAATCCACGTCAATGAGGAGGAGCCGGTTGGCGTCCGCCGCAAGGAGCCGGCCGTCGGGAAAGAACCGAAGGCTCTCAGGGCCCCGCAGATCCCCGGATGCCAGAACATCCAGGTAGCGGCCGTTCCGGTCAAAGGCGTAGATTTGCCGGGACACGCCATCGGCCACGAAGATGCGGCCCCTCCCGGCGGCAATACCCGTGGGAGAAAGAAGCCCTCGGAAGCCCTCTTCCCGCTGTCCGAATGACACAATGAAGGTTCCTTCGGGATCGAACTTGGAAACACGGCGGTTCCCATATTCCACCACATAGAGGTAGCCTTCTTCATCAACGGCTATGTTTTGGGGGCCCACGAGTTCACCGGGGCCTATGCCCTTGGAACCTATGTAATACTGCCAGTCCCCGTCCCCGTTCAGCACGCTGATCCTGCCGCCCCGGTACTCGGAAACGTAAAGGTTGCCGTCCCGCCCGCGGACTATGTCGTAGGGCCGGTCAAACCCGTTGAGGGGTCCCCGGTGGCGGCGGCGTATGAGGCCGTTCACATCGATTTGAAGGATTTCGTTGGTGCCGTAGGCCACCACCCAGGCGGAACCGTCTTCCAGGGCAAGAACCGCGCTCGGCTGCCTGAAGGCCACGGTATTGTCGTACCGGCCCGGATAACGCCCTGCTTCTACATACCGGATATCTCCGTCACTATAGGGCAAGAGACTGCGGCGGTTCTGCACCGTTTCTATGCGGTTAGACAGCAGGAGGGTTTCCGGCGCCCCTTCGCCGTACACTCCGGCGGCCGCCTGCCACTGCCTCAGGGCCGTATCCTCCAACCCGGACCGGTAATAGGCGCGGCCCAGCCAATCCAGATAGAGGGGATCGCCGGGCCGGTAGGAAAGGGCCTTTTCAAAAGAGAGGATGGCTTCGTTATACGCATAGCGGTTGTACGACTGTACCCCCAGCCAGAATTCCTCCTGGGCGTACAGGGCGTCCCGGCCGGTCTCGCCTGTTTCACCGGATTGTTGGGCTTCCGTAACGGCCGGGAACAATAAGAATACCGCCGCCAAAGCCATGAACCCGGTTCCCTTCATGATTTCATATCCTCAATAATGATCCGCATGTGCTTTCGTATTTCCTCCCGGCCGGGGGCCATGTCCATTGCCCGCCGGATCCACACCCTGGCTTCCGGGGAATTGCCGCTTTTATAATAGGCCCAGCCCAGGGAATCAAGGTAGGCCGCGTTCTGCGGCCGTCTGTCCACCGCCTTCCGGCAGAGCCTGAGACCCCTCATGACATCCCGGTCCGTATCCACCAGGATATACCCTATACCGTTCATAGCGGTAGTATTATTCTCATCAATCTCCAGGGCTTTTTCGTATAATTCCAAAGCTTTAGAGGAATTTTTCCGTGCCCAGGCGGCGTAGGCCAGGGTGGTATAAATCTGGGCCGACGTAAATCCGTTTTTTATAAGCTGGCCCAGTTCAAATTCGGCCAGTTGGGACCGGCGGGTAATCGCATAAATATAGGCCAGAGTCATGCGGCATTGGTATACCCTAAGAGGATCCTCCCCCGCGGTAATGACCTGCTCCAGGTAGAGGAGGCCGTCGTCAAAGCGGCCCAGTTTGGTATAACAGAGCCCCAAATAGTAGGCCAGATTCATGTTTTCTTCGGGAGTGAAATTGCCGGTCTTTACCTGTAAGAATTCCTGGAGGGCTAAATCCCAGCGTTTAAGATCGAAAAGCCGTTTCCCCTCCGCAAGGCTTCCGCCGGAAGCATGGATTTCCGCCATCACCCGCCGCCTTACTGTGTACCGGGGGTGGTCCTGCCCGGACGGGGTCCTACCGCCGCGTGGTCCGGGACTCCGGCGCAGAGATCCCGGCGTACTACGGGATGAAGGAAAACCGGGCTTACGGACGCGTAATTCCGCGACACGGCGTCCCAGTCTGAACCGCTTTCCGGCTCGGTATGGAAATTCCCCCCCTGTATCTTACAGGACACCCGGCCGTCGCTGTCCGTTTCGGCGACAAGAAAATCGTTATACTGCCTGATCGCGGGAAACGTGATACGGGTTCCCAAAGGGCCTTCGGGCGTATTGGGGATGTTGACGTTGATAAAGATATCCTCCGTCCAAAGGGCTTCCCATTCGGGAAGGGCGGCAACGGCGTAATCTATCGCCTGCTTCCAGAAAAAAGCCCCCGGCCTGGCGTTGAGAGAAACCGCTATCCCCGGAATACCAATCAAGGCCGCCTGCCGGGCCGCGGCGGCAGTCCCCGAATAGATGATATCCGTCCCTATATTGGGACCGGCGTTAATTCCCGATATTACCAGGTCCGGCCTTACGGGAAGCGCTCCCATCATACCCACACAAACACAGTCCGCCGGCGTTCCGGAACAGGCCCAGATGTTTTCGGCCCGGCGTACCATGCGGATGGAACTGCGGAGCAGGCTTAAAGCGCTGGAAACCCCGGAACGGTTGCTGTCGGGGGCAAGAACATACACGGTATGGGATGTCCCCGAACGCAGGGCATCCGCAAAATCGAGAAAGGCTTCGGCATCTATCCCATCGTCATTAGTCAGCAATATTTTCATAAATCCTCATTTAATCAGTTCATTCAATAATTTCCGGCGCGGTAATCCGTGAATACCCATCTCCACGCCGTTAACCGCCAAATGTCAAATCTTCCACAAGAATCCCCCGGCATCCGGTACGGTTCAGGTCCGCGCGGGCACAAGCCGGGCGCTTCCGGCGGGCTTCATCTCGTAGGTCAGGGGGTGGAACCCAAAAATCCGCTCGTAATCGTCCAGACGCCGCCGGTATTCGGTTATGGCCGCGTCATTGAGAATGGTATACGTACAGCCGCCGAACCCTTGGCCGGTCATGCGTGATCCCAGGACCCCTTCGATCTCCTGAGCCCGTTTTACAAGCCAGTCGATTTCCGGACAGGAAACTTCGTACAGGTCTCTGAGGCTTTCGTGGGAATGGAAGAAAATCTTGGAAAGAGAGGGAACGTCTGACTTTTTAAGGGCGCTCTCCGC
>JAIRSL010000131.1 GCA_031255475.1 Treponema sp. | reverse complement strand
GGGCAGGTTCTGGCAAAAACCGGTACCATCACCCCGCACAACAAGTTCAAAGGGCAGATTTACTGTCTTTCCAAGGAAGAAGGCGGGCGGCACAGCCCCTTCTTTACCGGTTACCGGCCTCAGTTCTATTTCCGCACCACGGACATTACCGGTACGGTCAAACTTCCCGAGGGCAAGGAAATGGTTATGCCCGGTGATAATACCGAAATTATTGGCGAGCTGATTCACCCCATTGCCATGGAGAAGGGGCTTCGCTTTGCTATCCGTGAAGGCGGTAAAACCGTCGCTTCCGGCCAGGTCACCGAAGTCATCGAGTAATTGCTGGCGGGCTGTTTCCGGCTGTGCCGGGAGGTCCCGCCGGTTTTTGCCTTGTGGCATCGGCGCCGCGGGCGGAAGCCACCTCTGGAGGAATAATGGCTAAGGAGCGAATTCGCGTACGGTTGCGCGGTTTTGATGTGGAATTGATAGACCAGAGCGCGAAATCCATCGTTCAGACGGTTCAGAAAGCGGGGGCTAAGGTTACCGGCCCTATTCCCCTGCCGACCCGTTTCAATAAAATTACGGTACTTCGCTCGCCTCACGTGAACAAGAAGTCCCGTGAGCAGTTCGAGATGAGAACCCATAAGCGGCTGATCGATATTATCAGTCCTTCCGCCGAGGTAATGGATTCTCTCATGAAGCTCGAATTGCCCGCCGGTGTAGATGTTGAGATAAAACAATAACCGGCAGGTTGTTGTCATTCCGGCAGACGGTCCTGGAACCGCCGCCCGGGGATGTTTCTCCGGGCTTGTAAGGATAGCGTGCCGTATTTTATGGAGAAGTCATGTTGGGTCTTTTGGCCAAAAAAATTGGTATGACGCAAGTTTCCGACGACAGCGGGAATGTGGTTCCGGTATCGGTTATCCGTATCGATCCGAATGTCGTCATTGGGCGGAAAACCGCTGAAAAGGACGGCTATTCCGCCGTGATTGTAGGGGTTGACGACTTAAAGCCGGGCAGGGCGACCAAGCCCTATGCCGGCCAGTTTCCGGAGAATATCACCCCTAAAAAGCGGATTAAGGAATTCCGGGATTTTGAAAAAGAGTGCGCCGTGGGCGATTCCCTTGGGGCGGAGCTTTTTGAGGGCGTCCGGTATGTGGATGTCACCGGCGTTTCCAAGGGGAAAGGTTTTCAGGGCGTCATGAAGCGATGGGGTTTCGGCGGTGGCCGCCGTACCCACGGTTCTAAATTCCACCGGGAACCCGGATCTACCGGCCAGTCAACCTACCCGGGCCGTACTTTTAAGAACGTTAAGCTGCCCGGACGTATGGGTCGGGAAAAGACTACGGTTCTTAGTCTTAGGGTTGTTAGATTGGATGTGGAAAAACAGCTTATCTTGGTCCGCGGCGCGGTCCCCGGAATTAACAAGGGGACCGTGGTTGTCAGGGCTGCGGTAAAGAGGTAAGGCGCCTGGCGCTTAAGGAACGGGGAATGTAATGAATCGGACAGTGTATTCCATTGACGGCAAGGAACTGAGAAGCATAGAGCTGGACGACGCCGTATTCGGGCTTCCGGTAAACGATGATGTTATCTGGTATGCCATCCAGAACGAGCTTGCCAATAAGCGTTTGGGGACTGCCAGTACCCGGGGCCGGGGTGAGGTCCACGGTTCCAATGCCAAGCCGTATAAGCAGAAAGGTACGGGCCGGGCTCGTCGGGGTGATAAAAAGTCTCCCATCATGGTGGGCGGCGGTACCATATTCGGGCCCAAGCCCCGGGATTTTTCTTATTCGATCCCGAAAAAGGCGAAGCGCCTTGCCCTTAAAACCATTCTGAGTTTGAAGGCCCAAAGCGATACTCTGAAAATTGTTGAAGATTTTTCGGTGGAATCTGGAAAGACCGGGGATCTGGCGGGGATTTTGAAGAATTTTGGCCCCGGCGAACGGACGGTCATCATCCTCAAGGACGATGACGGCATGGTGAAGCGGGCGGGGGCCAATATCCCCTGGCTGAGTTTCCTTTCCTACAACCGGCTTAGGGCCCATGATCTTTTCTATGGCCGCCGGGTTATTATGCTCGAAACCGCGGCGAAAAACCTGAACGCCTTTTACGGCGCGGCGGAAACTCCGGCGGACGCAGATGAGGAGGCCGGCGAATGATCATTTATGAAAAGATTCTTATAGAACCGGTATTGTCGGAAAAAGCCAATGCCATGCGGGAAGAAGGGAAGTATGTGTTTAAGGTAGATCCTTCCGCGACAAAGATACAGATCAAAGAGGCGGTTCGCCGGCTTTTCAAGGTCCATCCGGTTTCCTGTACCGTCATGGTAATCGGCGGGAAACCCAAGCGGCAACGGTACAAGGCAGGTTATACCTCATCCTGGAAGAAGGCTATAGTCCGCCTTCCCAAAGATGAAAAGATAACCCTTTTTGAGGGAGTGTAGGGGAAGATTATGGGTATCAAGACGTATAAACCTATCACTGCCGGTATGCGGCAGTGGATAAGCCTGGACTACTCGGAATTGACAAAGAGCGTAAAGCCCGAAAAGTCCCTTACCCAAGGGAGAAAAGAGCGGGCCGGCAGGGATTCCAATGGCCGTATCAGCGTCCGGCATAAGGGCGGCGGCCATAAGCGGCTCTATCGTATTATTGATTTTAAGCGTGATAAAATAGGCGTTCCCGGTAAAGTGGCTACTATTGAATACGATCCCAACCGGAGTTCCAACATCGCCCTTGTCAACTATGCCGACGGGGATAAGCGGTATATCCTTGCCCCCAAGGGCCTGAAGACGGGCGCAGTAATCACGAGCGGTCCCGGCGCTCCCATAGAAACAGGGAA
>JAIRSL010000122.1 GCA_031255475.1 Treponema sp. | reverse complement strand
CGTCTCCCGGAGGAAAGAGGGCCTCCAGGGCGGGAACCGCGATGGCGGGGCTTCCGGCATAGATGATCCGCATTGCTTCTCCTAAAAACGCCTGAGTATTCCGCCGGGAAATCCGGCTCCGCTAAGCCTTCCGGCGTTTGCGTTTTTCCCGGTTTTGCGCCCTGGCCACTTTCGCCAGAATCTTTTCCCGCTTCTCTTCCGAAAGCCGGTCGATAAAGAGACTTCCCTCAAGGTGATCGTACTCGTGCTGAATCACCCTGGCAAGAATTCCGTCCGCCTCAAGGGTGAAAGGCCGGCCTTTTTCGTTCCAGGCCTGGACTTTTACGGTTTTGGGACGGACAACATCGACGTATATTCCCGGTATGGAAAGACATCCCTCTTCATATTTAACAAGTTCCTGGGAAGTTTCCAGAATCGAGGGATTGATGAAGATCCTCGGCACATCCCCTTCCACATGAACCGCGAAGATCCGTTCCGGAATTCCCACCTGGGGCCCCGCGAGGCCTATACCCTTTCCCTCATGCAGAGTCTCAACAAGATTCCGGGCAAGTTCTTCCGTGCTTTTATCAATTTTTTTTACAGGGGCGGCCTTTTGGTAAAGGAGTTCGTCGCCCAAAACGAGTATTTTCATTCTTCAATAATATGAAAAAAGAGGTTTATAATGAAGATACCCGGACGGGCCCGGCTTAAAACCGCCCGTATTCGTTGCACAACAGCCGGTAGGGCTCCTCGTCTTCCTCGATCTCCGTGAAACGCCCTACCGGTTCGGAAAAAAAGTTGTCGGCCTTGTCGTCGTTTACCGAGGACACCTCGCCGATAACCGTGTCCACGGACGCGCCGAAGCTGTGGTAAAGATATGGCCTGAGCGTTACACTGCTCCCCGGCGGAACCTCGAAACGCTCGCCGGGCGCGTAGGTCTTCCGTATGCCGTCACAGTCTGCCTGTACCGGCGTATCCGGGTCTACCGAACCGTCCCCGCGTGAGTTGTAAAGCTCCATCCACATAAGGCCGCTTCTGGTTATGATGTCCTCGGTTTTGGCCGCGTGGTAATGCCGGGGCAGACACTGGCCGGGCTGCAGGCAGATGAGCTTTTCCGCATAGGGGCTGCCGATATCGGGACGGCCCGGTACGCCGTTCCGCAGGGTAAAGAGGGTTCCGCCCACTCCGGGGAAGTTTCCCGTGCCAAAATCCGTAACATCCCAGCCCAGCATGGTCTGGCGGATAAAGCCCGTTTCCCCATGGCGGACTTTCCATTGTTCAGGACTCCATTCCGCAATCTCAGGCAGCCTAAAGCAAATGGAATCCAACATTCTTTCCGCGCAGCGAATGGCGGCATTGATTTCACTTCGTTTCATATATGCTTCTCCCTGTTCCGCTCAGGCACAGCCGCATTTTAAGATGATATACCGGAGGCGTATCACCCGGCCATACCGGCCCGCCGAAGGGTATTTTGCCTCAATCCGGGTATCTTCCGGGAACCTGCGGCTGCCGGATCACAGTATACACCCGGAGCCCGGTTAAATCCAGCATATCCAGGGTTCATTCAATCTTGAGAAACAAGCAGAATTGAAGAGGTTCTAAGCGCAAGGCCGAAGAAGTTTTCAAGAGAAAATCCTTTCTTCTTTCTTATCCGGCAGGAATTTACAAATTGGCTGGGAATTAACAGAAGATAATGCCCGGCGTTAACCGCGCAAGGGATTGGAGGGGTGCGGCAACTGAAGGTTGCCTGGCAGCCCCGGTGCGAAGCAGCGGGGCCGGAGTGATAACGGAGCCCCGCAAAGCCCGGTTTTTTGCGGCATGCCGCAAAAAATGCGCCCACATGTATAAGAGATTGTCTATACATGTAAAATGCCCCCCACAGGGCAGTATTGCATAGTACAGCCCAATATTGACAAAAAAGTAAAAAGAAAATACAAATGAAGAATGTTTATACGGCGTCATTGGCGGGCATTAGGAGTGGAAATAAGTCTTCTTTTGATACTGTGTTCATGCAGCAGTCTGCAGGCCGGTTTGTATTTGGCGTCAATTGACAAGCTTGACGGCGACGCGATTTTGCAAAATGAACTGGAAGTAAAAAATTATTTGGAAACGATTTTAAATGATCCGGAACATTATATGATAAAAGCCTATGAACGAACAGGAGTGAGCGCCCAGATTAGGCGGACAGAGTTAGTCGTGCATAGTTTTTATGTAATATTTGAAGAAGGCGATTTTCATACATTAAGTTTTTACGGTACAAACATGGGATTTTATTCGGAAGGGGCGTGGATTATGGACAGCAATTCCGACAGAGAATCTTTTATCATGTATACGGAAAGTGAAAACAAATGGGATGTTATTGAAATAAAAACAACCAATGAAATTGATATTGTAGAAACAACAAAAAATATACTAGATAAAATTAAAAGTAATGTAACGTATTATTATAAAGATCATCTTGACGATAGACCCAATATGGATAATTGTAATACGGCGTTGTATGAAACCCTTGCAGAGAAGAGTCTTTTACCAACGGCATGGCCTGGAAGTTACGGGACTCAATGAAGATACCCCCCCCGGCGGGGGCAATATTCGGTTCAAAACCGCTCGTATTCGTTGCGCTACAGCCGATACGGCTCCTTGTCTGCCTCAATCCCTGTATTTTCCAGGAACCAGGCATGCGGCCCTGATGGCGGATGTCTCCACCCTTCCCGAAGCGTTCCGGATGGTGATTGTCCGGACTTCTCCCGGCAGCATATCAAAATACTCATCGTCCAGCCGTATATCTCCGGGAAGGCCCAGGGAGACGGCGTGACTGTAGCCTGAACTTTTCAGGGTAACCCGGTAATCTCCGCCCGCCGTCTCAAGGTTCAGAACAGAAACGCCGCTTTCCGCCCTTTGATAGTTTCTAAAGGGCCCGGTCCGCAGAATGGCCAGCGGCGCCTCTCCTCCCCGGGCAAACACGAGGCCGCGGCTCGTGTCTCCGGAGGGCATGGCAAATTCCCGGACAATGGCTTTGCTGAAGCTGCCCAGGGTAAGCGGAACCTTTTCGGTTTCGTATTTTCCCTCAAAGCTCACATAGCCGTATTCCAGCTCAAGCCGTACATCCTCCGGGGTATCGTTGATCCCCATGACCCGTACCGCTTTTCCATCCTCCGAGGCTCGTAGAATAAATTTAACCGGCGCGAAGGCGCGTTTGACATAATAAAATGAAGGCTTGCGATCCAGGTAGTAATCTATGATGGTCCAGCCCACTTCTCCCCATGTGTCGTTGTACATCCAAAACAACGAACC
>JAIRSL010000117.1 GCA_031255475.1 Treponema sp. | reverse complement strand
AATTCTGAAAATGTCAGCTTCAGCAAGACCGGCGGTATAATTTACGGCTATGACGACGACCCGGATAATCCAAAGAATAATAAAGCAGAGCAGGAGGGCCATGCGGTCTGTATTTTTAAAGCTCCTCCACTTTTCAAAGATACCACCGTGGGAGAAAACGACATTCTGTACTACTACAACGATCCCGACAACGGTACCTCTTCCTCCGGTTGGGATTGATAATCAGGACCAACTGCCGGTAACCCGGTAACAGCCGCCGCCCGCAACCGGGGCGGCTGTTTTTTTAACCCCGTCAACCGGTTCGCGGGGGAGCTTGGCAACCCAAATAGGTTGCAACGCGGGTTGTTGACTAACGGCGCCATAATACTTTACACTGCCGTAAGCTGGTTGTGGCGAAGGCCGCACGGCGCTGCCTGTTACCGACAGAGCGAGAGTGGTGAAATTGGTAGACACGCCAGACTTAGGATCTGGTGCCCCAGGCATAAGGGTTCAAGTCCCTTCTCTCGCATCCACGCAGGGAGGAGGGGCCTTCTCTCGGGTGTATATGCGGGAATAGCTCAGTGGTAGAGCGCCACCTTGCCAAGGTGGATGTCGCGGGTCCGACTCCCGTTTCCCGCTTAGGTTCGAAAAATTTTCACAGTATGTTTGAAAGAGGAAACAAGTGACCATAACCAAAGAAATCAAACGGCTTGAACATTCGGCGTTGCAGCTTACCCTTACCGTCGGCAAGGACGATATCCGCGCCGAATATGACGCTCTTATCGCCAATTACGGCAAAACCATGCAAATTCCCGGCTTCAGGAAGGGTAAGATTCCCAGAGAGGTTCTGATCAGAAAATTCGACGACGCTTTTAGGGGCGAAACCCTGGGGACCGTTGTTGAAAAGGCAATCACCGAGGTTTTTGACGATGAATCCTTCCCGAAAGAAAACCGGCCCCTTCCTTATTCCACCCCCCAGCTTGAAGACGAGGAACTGAAACTGGACCCCGATGCGGACCTTACTTTCAGCGTAGTTTACGACACACTTCCTCAGATCACGGTGGGTCCCTGGAAAGGCCATGAGGCCGAAGTTCCGGACGCGGAGGTCTCCGATGAAGACATTGGCCGGGAGTTGGATGCCGTCAGGGAACGGAACGCCATAGTTCTGGATAAAGACGATGACGCGGCGGCTGCCGCAGGCGATGTGGTTACCGTGAATTATGGGGAAATTTCCGGCGCAGGGGAGCTTGTTCCGGGGACGGAGCGGCAGGATTTCGTCTTTACCCTGGGAACAGGATATAACGTCTTTAAGTTCGATGACGAAGTTACGGGAATGAAAAAGGGTGAAACCAGGGAGATCGACAAGTCTTATCCCGAAGACTTTGAGGACAAGGACCTTGCCGGAAAAACCAAGAAGATACGGGTGACCCTTACGGCTTTAAAAGAAAGGCGGCTTCCCGAACTTGACGATGAACTGGCCCAGGATGTGGACGAAAAGTTTACAACCCTGGAGGACCTTAAAAACAGTATACGGGAACGGCTTACCGGGAATCTCGAAAAAAGGCTGCGGGAAATCACCGTCAGCAGGCTTTTGGAAAAAATAATGGAGAGTACCCCGGTTGACGTTCCCGAATCCATGGTCCGTATCGAACTGGAAGGCCGGTGGCGGAACATGGCCCGTCAGTTCAACATGGATCCGGGCGAACTTACGAAAAACATGGAAAAATCCGGCAATGGAAGGGACGCTATTTTCGAGGGATGGCGGCCGGCGGCGGTCAAGGCCCTTCAGAGTAGGCTTATTGTGGAGACGCTCATACAGGACTTGGGCTTTGAGGCCGGCGACGAGGAGATCGGGAAAGAGTTTGAAACCATGGCCGAAGAGAGCGGCATGTCTATAGACGAAATCAAAAAATATTATGAATCCGATGAAATGAAGGAGTATCTTAGAACGGACATAAAAGAAAGGAAGTTCTTTGATCTTTTGTTGGCGGAAAATACGATTAAAAAGGGGAACCATACGAAATATCTGGACCTAATATCAAATAATGGTTAAATTGTATACAATGACTGAAAAAATGAATTCCCTTGTGCCTATTGTAGTTGAACAGACAGGGGTTGGCGAGCGTTCGTATGACATTTATTCCCGTCTGCTTAAAGACCGGATCGTCTTTCTGGACGGGGAGATCAACGATCTTACCGCGGACCTTGTTGTGGCCCAGCTTCTTTTTCTGGATGGCCAGGATACCGAAAAGGACATCAACCTGTATATCAATTCCCCCGGAGGGTCGGTAACCGCCGGTCTTGCCATTTACGATACCATGCGGTATGTAAAGTGCGATGTCCAGACCATCTGCATGGGTCAGGCGGCCAGCATGGCGGCCCTGATCCTTACCGCGGGCACAACGGGGAAGCGGCTTGTGCTGCCTTCCTCCAGGGTGCTCATTCATCAGCCTTGGGGCGGCGCTCAGGGGCAGGCCCGGGATATAGGCATACAGGCTAAAGAGATTCTCCGGCTCAAGAAGATGACGATTGATTATTTCGCCCTGCATACGGGTAAGGATCCGGAAACCATTGCCGGGGATATGGAACGGGATTTTTACATGCCTGCCGCGGAAGCGGTCTCCTACGGTGTGGCGGACAGGGTACTTACGAGGGAAAAACATGGCTAAACTGCGTAACGGTTCGGGCGGCTCGGAACGGTTCTGTTCTTTCTGCGGCAAAAGCGAAGACATGGCCAGACGCCTTATAGCCGGGCCCAACGACATATATATCTGTGATGAATGTGTGGAAGTATGCCGGAAGATTTTATCCGAAGAAGAGCGCGACCTTTCTTCCCAGTTTACCGGCGAAATTCCCACTCCCAGGGAAATCAAGGCGTATCTCGACAGGTTTATCATAGGCCAGGAGGACGCGAAAAAAGCCCTGTCCGTGGCGGTGTACAATCACTATAAACGCATTGCCAATCCCTCCAGGGATCCTGAGGGCGTGGAAATAGAAAAATCCAACGTCCTTCTGGTGGGCCCTACGGGAACGGGAAAAACACTTCTGGCCAAAACCCTGGCGAAAAAACTCAAAGTCCCCTTTGCCATCGTGGACGCGACGACTTTAACCGAAGCCGGGTATGTGGGCGAAGACGTGGAAAACATACTGCTTAAACTCTTCCAGAATGCGGGGAATAATGTCGCCGCGGCGGAACGGGGTATCGTTTATATTGATGAGATCGACAAGATAGCCCGGAAGGGAGAGAACGTTTCCATCACCAGGGATGTATCCGGCGAAGGGGTACAACAGGCCCTCCTCAAGATCATAGAGGGGACCATCGCTTCGGTTCCGCCCCAGGGCGGGCGGAAGCACCCCAACCAGGAGATGATCCGTATCGACACCACGGACATCCTCTTTATCTGCGGCGGCGCTTTTGTGGGCCTGGACAAGCTCATTGAAAAACGGGTGGTACAGCATCCTATGGGGTTCGGTGCGGATATCCGGGATGGCAAGAACCGGAGCCTTAAAGATCTTTACGCGTCGCTTCATCCGGACGACCTTATTTATTTCGGCATGATCCCCGAATTCATAGGCCGCCTTCCCATTACGGTTTGTCTTGAAGAACTGAACCGGGATGATCTTAAGAGAATCATCACCGAGCCGACAAATGCCATTGTTAAGCAATACCAGGCTTCCCTGGCCATAGACGATGTTAAACTGGAATTCACCGATGGGGCCATCGACGCCATTGCGGATACGGCGATCAGGCAAAAAACCGGCGCCCGGGGACTCAGGGCCATTGTGGAACGGCTTATGACGGACATCATGTTCGATATTCCGTCCATGAAAGGGGAGAAAAGGGTGGTTATTACCCGGGATGTGGTAGAAAAATCGGAACCCCCTGAGATCCGTTCGATCCAGAAGAGCGCATGAAATTCAGCCGGGGTTCAAAACTCTTTGGAGCCTTAAAAATCCCCGGAGTTTCTCGCTTTTCGCCGGTGTTAAAAAACGGGGCCCAAATCGAAGAACTGCCGCTGCTCCCCCTGCGGGAACTGGTTTTGTTTCCCCAGACGGTTATTCCCATGTTCGTCACCTACAAGGCGGGGATTGCCGCGGTAGACGCGGCCCTGGCCCGGGGGGATTTCAGGCTTTTTGCCGTCTGCCTCAAGTCCGCCGGGGAAGACCGGCTGTCCCCCGGCCCTGGCAGGGCTTTCGGCGCGAAAAATCCGTCAAGAAGGGGATACAGAAACGGCGCTGCCGAAGCCCGTCCATGGAACGCCGGGGGCGGCGATTCGGATAGTCCCTCCTTTTCGGGCGAAACCTTCCCGGTGGGGACCGTGGTCCGCATCATCCAGCATCTCAAACTCCCCGACAATACCTACCGCGTGATGTTCCAGGGTGAATACCGGGCCGCCGTTATTTCCGTCACGGAACAGCAGCAATACCGGAATGCCCGGATCGAACCCATAGCCTCTACCAGTGCCGGCGGCATGGAAGATCCCGCAATCGCGGCCCTGGCCCGCGCGGTACAGAAGTCCTTCATTCAATACGCGGAATTTTCCAAAAGGGTGAGTACGGAAACGCTGACTGCGGTGGAAAAGACTGAAAGCCCCGAACGGCTCGGAAATCTTATCGGGAACACTATTGCCGTCAATCCTGAACGGAAGGTGGAACTTCTGTGTATAGAAGATACCGCGGAACGGCTGGAAAAACTCCTTGAAACGCTGGAAATGGAAAATGAAATTTTCGGCATACAGAAAAACATCAGCGGCAAAGTTAAAAGCCGGATGGAAAAAAACCAGCGTGAATATATCCTCCAGGAACAGCTCAAGGAGATCAACAAGGAACTGGGAGCGGCCGCCGGGGAGGACGAATTTGCCGATCTGGAGAAAGCCGTTACGGACAGGAATCCTCCGGAAGAGATACTGCTTAAAGCCCGGAAGGAACTTGCCCGGCTCAGGAAACTCCAGGCCTTTTCACCGGAAGCGGGGGTACACCGGGGCTATCTGGAATGGATAGCCGATCTTCCCTGGAGCGAATCCAGCCCGGATTCCGGGGATTTGACCCTGGCGGAAAAGGTCCTTAACGAAGACCATTTCGACATGCGCAAAGCCAAGGAGCGCATTCTGGAGTTTATCGCCGTCAGGGAGCTTACCGCCCGGGAACAGGCGTCGGCGGGGATCAAGGGACCCATCCTCTGTTTTGTGGGTCCTCCGGGAACGGGGAAAACCAGTCTGGGGAAGTCCGTGGCCCGCGCTCTGGGGCGGCGTTTCGTCAGGATTTCCCTTGGCGGCGTGCGGGACGAGGCGGAAATACGGGGGCACCGGAAAACCTATGTGGGCGCCCTGCCGGGAAAGATCATCCAGTCCATGCGCAAGGCCGGGACCATAAACCCCGTGTTCCTTCTGGACGAAATCGACAAACTTTCAAGCGATTTCCGGGGAGACCCGGCGTCGGCCCTTCTTGAGGTTCTGGACCCGGAGCAGAATTCGACGTTTACCGATCACTACATGGAAGTCCCCTACGATCTGTCCAAAGTGCTCTTTATCGCCACGGCCAATTCCCTGCATACCATTCCCTACCCCCTGCTGGACAGGATGGAGATCATCGAGATTCCCGGATACGGGGAGCGGGAAAAGCTCGCCATTGCCCGGCATTTTCTTATCCCCAAGGAGCTTGAGGAGAACGGTCTGGGAAGCGCCAAAATCGCCTTCACGGACGGGGCCGTTGTGGACATCATCAGGCATTGGACCATGGAATCCGGGGTGCGGGGGCTGGAACGGGAGATTGCCCGGTGCGTCAGGCGCATAGCCAGGGACGCGGTTCAAAAAGACTACGGGAAGGACCCGGATAAACCCGTCGCCTCCTACAGGAAGACGGTCCGTCGAGAAAGCCTGGAAAAGCTCCTGGGCCGGCGCAAGTACAAAAACGATGTGGTGTATAGGGATGCCCGGATCGGCGTCTCGTACGGCCTGGCCTGGACCGAGACCGGGGGAACCATGCTGCCGGTAGAAACCATCGCCTTTGAGGGAAACGGCGAACTCATCATGACCGGGAATCTGGGGGACGTGATGAAGGAAAGCGCCCGCATCGCCCTCTCGTACCTGCGGAGCATACAGCCCCGGTATGCCTTTACGATTAAAGACATACGGAAGACGGATTTTCACATCCACGTTCCCGAAGGCGCCATTCCCAAGGACGGCCCCTCGGCGGGCATAACCCTGGCGGTGTCCCTCCTCTCCACCCTCTGCGCCGCGCCCCCCAAACCTGCCGTCGCCATGACCGGGGAACTCACCCTGACCGGGCGCATCCTCCCCATAGGGGGGCTCAAAGAAAAGCTGCTGGCCGCCATCAGAAACGGCATGGAGCAGGTCCTGCTCCCCTCGGACAACCGGGAAGACTGGGCGGAACTGGACAAGGAAATCACCGGGTCCATCCGGGCCGATTTTGTGGAAACCGCCTGCGAAGCCTTCGACATCCTTTTCGGCGGGAATATTCATTGCCCGTTGACGCCGGAAAGCCCCGCGATTCCGAAAACCCCGGTTTCAAAAAAAGCGAAAAACGGCGCAAACAAAGGCGTGTCCGGGTGATGACGGCAGCCCTGAAATTCCTCCGCGCAAGCGGGATCTTGGGTATTAAACCCATTCGGTACGAATAAAACCATGTACATGGCGGCGCCTTTTTTCTTTTTTTACATCGTGTTTGCGGTCATCTCGCCGTATCTCGCCATTCTGTTCCGGGGGCTGGGCTACGGCCCCTTCATGATAGGAATACTTCTGGGCGTCTTCGAGGGGGCCGGCATCGCGGGGCCCTTCATCTTCGGGCACTTCGCGGACAAGATAGGCCGTTACAAACCGGGGCTGCTCATCACCAACGCCCTGGTTCTCGCCGCCGCCCTGCCCCTGGCGCTGTTCAGGAACCCCGTTGTTTCCGCCTTGTTCGCCCTGATCCTGGGACTGGGGTTCCGTTCCGCCCTTCCTCTCATGGAAGCGGTAACCACCATCGCAATCGGCAGCACCGGGGATTACGGCAAAATCAGAACCGCCGGGTCGGTCAGCTTTATCCTTATGACCCTCTTTTTCCAGGCCGCCCTGATACTCCCCGTGAACACGCCGGTGAACATCGCCCTCTGGATGGTCATTACCGCCACCTTAACGATAATCTCGATTATTTTCATTCCCCCCTCGTATGAAATAAAACGTGGTCCGGGACAAAAAGGCCCGGCCAAGAGTACGAGGGGAATCTGGACGGCCATGTTTGTCGCCGGGCTCGTCATCATGGCCTTAAACCGCCTGGGCATGTCTTCGGTCTACGGTTTCCTCTCCCTGTATTTGACGGAATCCCTGCAATGGGACGCCGTGGGCCTCATGTGGGCTCTGGCAAGTATGTCGGAAGTGCCGTTCATGTTCCTTTCCCGGCGCATCATCAGCCGTTTCGGGGCGTTTAACTGCATGGCCGTTTCCACGGCGGCCCTGATCCTCAGAATGCTACTCTACGCCTTCTTCCCCTTTAAGGCCGGAATCATCCTGGCCCAGGCGCTTCATTCCCTGTGTTTCGGCCTGTTTCATCCCGCGGCCATATCCTTTATTTCCACCTGCGTCCCCCCCGAACGCCGCGCCCTAGGCATGTCCCTGTACCTGTCCCTGGGTTCCGGCCTCCCCACCTTCTTGGGCAACATCCTGGGCGGCTTCATCGTGGAATACTCAGGGTACCGCACGATGTTCGGCGTCTTTACCGTCTTTCCGGTTATCGCCGTGGGCGTATACGCGGTTACTATGCTGCAACGGCGGAAGTAAAGAGTTCAATGGCTAAAAAGCCCGGATCGCGCGAACACAAAGTTTACTACCCTTGGCGTTGTGGTACTGGCCGCCGTCGCCGAACCACTGACTCCAGGTGTAATTACTATTGTTCTCTGACGAGGACCAGTACCACTCACTACTGAATTCCCCCAGACCCCTGGCCTTTAAATTGGTATACATCAGGTTAAGCTCATCCTTGCCGGGCAGGAACCAGTCGTCATAGCCTTCGGCAACAAGGGCGTCGCAGATCTGCGCCGCCCTCCTGGCACTTTCGCCGGTACGCTGTAAAAAATCAACAATGGTTTGCGTGTTTCGCCTGCCGGTTCCCACAGCGATACCCGTTCCCGGAACCACCTTATGATATGCTCCCCATTGGGCGGTAGCTTCGGTATAGGGCGGGGCGGCTTCCAGATACCGCCAGCCGTCGGTAACCTGGCCTTTGTCGTAGAATATCAACCCCCCGGCGGGCCCAATGTCCCCTACCTGGTACGTCCCCACGGCCTGTACGGACCATACCACGGCCCTGTCCCCGCCGCCGGTTATGGTCTGTGCGGTTTGGGCCACAAAATCGCCCATTATGCTGTCCGGTCGCGTGTCCGCGACGGCCACCGCCGCCTGCTGCTGCGCCCAGGCCCAAACAGAGGCCAGGGCAAACGCCAGGGTAATAATCCGCTTTTTCATACCTGTTCCTTGTGTAGATTTATTGTTATCCGTATCCGCTCCCGCCGTATCTGTTGCGGAGGACAGGGGAATACCGGGGATACATGGAAAATATTCCGGGAAATATTCCAGGAAATATTCCCGTGTACACTATATATGGGGTATATGTCTTAACTACACGCTATACATGGGGGGGGGGGGGGGTAAGGTTGGAACTACGGAAGAATGAGGAACAAGGTGATGTAGTAGCGGGTTTT
>JAIRSL010000092.1 GCA_031255475.1 Treponema sp. | reverse complement strand
GCCGGTAATCCTGATATTTTCCCGGAACGACCGGGGAAGCTCGATCTCCATACGGATTTTCCAAAGCCATGACAGCCAGGGACGCCGGCCCTGCCGTATGCTTACGGATTTCCCGGACCGGGAGATCCGGGCGTAGTATTGCGGGCGGTCTTTTTTCATATATTCCCTGATGACCAGTTCATCCGTTCCGCCCTCCCGGACGATTACCTCGGCAGCCGAGTAGTCTATGGAAAGGTTTTCCGTCCCCGCAAGGCCGACCGTCACGGTATTCACCAGGGAAAGTTCCCCGGAAAGATCTTCCGCCCCGGCGTATTCCTGGAAACCTGCCAGCAGAAAGAACAGCGCCAGCCCGATGATTCCCCTTCTGTACACCATATTCATCCTCCTTGCCATCTTACCGGGCCGCCGGTTTCATCATCAGGCTCTGGGCCGCCAGTTGGACGGCCACGGCGAAGATAAAGACCAGCCAGGAAAATCGGAAACCGACAAGAAAGCCGATCAGGAAAAAAAGTCCCGCCGCGAAGATCCAGATTGCTCCGGAAACCATGCCGAAACGGGCGGCGGCAATGGGATCGTTCCACATCTCCCGGCTTACCCGCAGTTCCTTTTCGTACCGCTCCCGGACCCAGGGTTTGCGGGTATCCTTTTCGGTAAGCCGGAGAAAGCAAAACAGAGCAAGGGCCGGAATGAAAAATGGGATCAGGGTGGCGACTGCTTCCATAAGGCCCCGGTCTACGGCAAAATAAGTCAGCGGAGAGATGATGCCCCCGGCGCAGAGGATCGCGGCCGCCACGGCGTACCAGGCGCTCCGTTTTTTAGAGCAGGGATACCGGGAGGCCGTCTCCTGGGTCATCCCCAGAAAGGTGAAGGCCGCGGCCGCCGGGGGAATAAAGGCAAAGAGAACGCCCAGCGCGCCGACCAATTTTTTGTTCGGCTCCCAGAAGGCGTCAAAGGCGGATTGGCTTTCGCCGGTAAAGAAGGTTATCAGGGCAATGGCGACGCCAAGGATAGCCAGGACCCCGGCGATCACATACGCGGCCACCCTGCCGGGATGCAGATAGTTCCGTATTCCCATATAGGCGTCCTGGAAGATCTCCTGCTTTTTCCTAAGGCTTATCTGGTCCGCCAGGGCGGAAATATCCCCCAGTTCCCCGGCGGCCTTTTCAAAAGCCGCCCCTTCATTCATGCCCCTGGCTGTTAAACTGGCGATCCGGTCCTCCATGTTGGATTGCAGTTCCTCTTTGAAATCCCGCATCGTTCCGGTGTCTTCGTACCCGGTAAAAAGGGAATCAATATACGTCTTCGTGTCCATGGTTTCTTCCTTTTATTTCCTTATACATCTTCATTTTATTTCAAGAAGATCCGTTAATATCCGCCGGGTAAACTCCCAGTCCCGCATGTTTTGTTCATATACCGCCCTGCCTTTTCCGGTAAGACGATAATACCGCCGCCGCGCTCCCTGGGTTTCGTCCCCCCAATAGGAGCTGATACAACCCTCCTGTTCCAGCCGCTTGTAACTGGAATACAGGGTGGTTTCCTTTAATTCGTACTGTTCCGCGGTGCGCTCCAATATGGTGTTGTAAATCTCGAAACCGTATGCGTCCCCCTTGTGGAGGATTGCCAGTACGATGGTATCCGTATGCCCCCGAAGAAGGTCCGAAGATAACTTCGGCCCCTCCGGTTCTTTTACGTTAGGTTCCATGACTTCTCCTCTTCTGTCATATAATATGATATGTCGTTTTACTACGACTGTCAAGTGTTATACGCAAAAAAAATCACCGGCCTTTAAGGGCAATTCCCGGCCCTATATCGAAAGAATATCCGTAGGCCCACACCAGGGAACGCGCCCCTTCGGCCTCGATAAAATCCGCCGGTTTCACCTTGCCGCCGGGTTTATCAAAATAGTCCAGGCCCGCAAGTTCCAGCATGGCATAGACGAACTGGGAACAAAACATGATGTTCGGTTTAACGGAGCTTTTGAACACCAGGCCCAGCCGGTTATAGGAACTGCCTTCTTCATTTATCCGTTTGATCCGGTCCAGGATGAGGGATTTTTTCCCGGCGCCGGCGTAGAGCCTGAAAACGGCCATGCCCGCGCCGGGTCTGCCGCAGAGATCGCCGGCGGTTTCCCGGTTCAGGCCGGGGGAATTCCGCCCGTTGCCGCCGTTATAGCTGACCATGGTTTCCAGGGCCGCGTCGAAGGACAGGGAAACATGGTTATAGGCATCCCGTGTAAAGAAGGAAATGACCTTGCTTGCCGGGGTTTTGGTATCCGAAAGAACGATGTAGATATAAGGGTCCTCCATAGTTTCCCAGGCGGTCTGAAAATAAGCCTCCGGCAAGGTTCCGGCGCTGATGTACCGGAAGGAATTGTGCCGGGGAATATCCCGCAGAAGAGCGGCCAGGTCTTCCCCGGTCAGGGTGGCGCAGGAAGCGGCGCTAATAGCGGCGTAGAAAAGCGTCGTGATTGTGACTATGGGCTGGTTTCCGTTCAGCGGATATTTGCGTAAAAACACGTGTACCTTCCTTGATTTGGGTTTACGGCGTAATACTATTGCCATATTATTATGTCTGTCGTATATATAACATATAGCATAGTAATACGACTGTCAAGTATTATGTGGAAAAAATATGAAAAAAGCGATCTGCAGGCCGGCAGGAAAAAAGCCGTTCCAAAACGGGACGACGGCTGTTACCGGGCGTCGGCGGTAAGGACGTACCGCCGGGTTCAACGCCCTTACCGGGGATTTTCAATCCCACACGCCGCTCATCAGTTCGCGGGGGAGCTTCAGGGCGGGGTTATTGGTTTGGGTTATTTTTTTCGATGAGACAACGGCTTGACATTTTTTTTGATTGCGGATATAAAGAAAATATCTTGCCGCCTTAGCTCAGTTGGTAGAGCAAAGGACTGAAAATCCTTGTGTCTAGAGTTCGATTCTCTGAGGCGGCAAACGTTCACTCCCTGCCGGGTTGCGGGGTTTCGTTCATTGTAAACACATGGTTTCCGTCAAATTGAGGGTGTTTGCCTTTATTTCTACCGCGTCATGGGAATATGCGGCTATAAGCCGGCCGTTCCCGGCGTAATAATTCACGGTTACCGAGTAAACGCCCGGATCAAGGGTGATCCCCCCTACATAGACCTTGCCGGGGAAATACCGCGAAATGCGCAGGTCCGCCCGCTCGGTAGCTTCTGCCATAACTTGGGCGCCCACGCTGAGTATGGACAGCAGCAGGCCCGCATTTCCTTCCGTCCGGTCCGATGCTTCGTCCAGAACGGATGAAGAAACCCCCTTTAAGGTAGCCCGCAGTATGGACTTCATATAGATCAGGCCCTCTTTTTCCTTAAAAGTTTCACGGGCAACCGCCCCAACATCCTCCAGGAGTTCCAGGTCAAACCGTTCTTTCCCGCCGTCTATCACCGCTTCTATGCGGCGGACCTGGGAAGAGCGGTCTCTCAGGACAGGAAGGGCTATTTTTATCCACCGCGCGTTAGGCAGCGGGACACGGATGACTTCTTCTTCCTTGATGGGAGCCATGCCGCTGAAGGCAAGAACATTCAACCGGGCCTTGCCCCCGGGAATGTCCAATTCCTCGTCCACCGATGCCGGAACCGGGTAAGAATATACGCCCGGAGCATTGGCGAAGGCGACTTTAAGATAGTCCCGGTCTATGCGGGCATCGTCGTATTGCCCTATTCCCCGGTAAAAAAGGAGTCCCAGATACCGGGCCAGGGCGGAATCGTTGAATTTTGCGGTTGCCAGGTACTCGTTGGCCGGAATGTCCGCGGATTGTTCCAGGGCCATCTTCTGCATGTCCGTCATCAGAACCCCGTACTTGACGGACAGAAACTGCAGCTTGTTGTTCATGCGCCTGATTTCGACCAGGGCGTCTTCAAGGTTGTTCTGATAATAGTAGTTGAGGGCGTTGAAGACGTTGATATATACGTCCTCGTAGTCTTCACCCCCGTATTCCCTGGTATTATCGCTCAGAATATAGGTTCCGATTTCCTGGGTGACGCTTTTGGTATAAGCGGTCTCTATCGCCCGCTCCCCTTCCTGTAGCAACAGGATGGATTCGTCAAACCGCCGGGCATAGTGGGTCAAAAGCCCCTTGTCCAAATAGAAGAGCAGGACATCCCGCTGCCGGTACATGTCCTGCCGGTTTTCATCGATCAGGGAGACGCCGTTGTCATAGTTTCCGGCGTATATCTCGTTATCTATCTGGTTATAGGCGCCTGTACTAACACAGCCAAGAAAAAGTATAAAAACCGAACAAACCGGTCCGTACCAAAAACGCCTGAACATACCGGCCGTTCCCCGGCTACAACCGTGCACCCGGAATTTTGATGATCTTCTTTATTTCGCTGTTCTGATCCATCCAGAGACGGGTGTTGGTTTCAATGTTGGACAGTTCGGCGGACACAAAATAGGTCCTGGTGGCCGTCTTTCCCGCGCGGTCCACTATGGTTTTGACCGATCCGGTAAGGAGGAAATCCGCCCCGGTCTCGTTGCCCAGAGCGGCGGCGGTATCTTCACTGGCATTGCCTTCCTGATCCAGCCGTTCCGCCCGCAGTTCTTCCCGCGTATCCCCGCCGGCCACAAAATCCGCCTTTCCGCTGTTGAATATGGCGATTTCCATGGTTTTAGAGATGATGGAAGTGTCGATGTGCTCATCGCTCTGGTTCCTGAACGATCCGATTAAGATCACCGGCAGCCGCCGCTTATTGGCTATCTCCAGGGTAACCCGGGGGGATTCCAAACAGGCTTTGATGAGGGAATCGCAGACAATCC
Source organism: Treponema sp. (assembly GCA_031255475.1). Lineage (GTDB taxonomy): Bacteria > Spirochaetota > Spirochaetia > Treponematales > Breznakiellaceae > JAIRLK01. The sequence continues at coordinate 5,962 of JAIRSL010000092.1, read as the reverse complement.
GGACATCCGTATCGTTCCAGTAACCGCTTAAATCGGTTTGGGTATCCGCGTCAACACGGGTAACTTTAGGAACTGTAGAACAGGCGGCAAGCCCGATACAAACCGCTGCAATCACCAGCGCGGTTTGGACAAATTTCTTCATAAACTACTCCTTCTCCGTTTAATTTACTAAAAAAATGAGGCTGTCCCGCAGACCAAAGGTCCGCGTCAGCCGAATTTTAGAACAAATTCAACGTACCGCATTTTTTGATTTTTGACAACAGGTTTACGGACCCGCAGATTCCTACGCCCGCCGCACGTCAGCCACGCCCGTACATGACGAGAGGGCCTCAAACCGGGCGCCCTCGGCGGCCATACGGGAAGCGGTACGGATTACCGCTTCTCCGCCGGGTACCGGCACATGGATGAAGACCAGGCAGGGGCCGGGATTCTCCGCCAGACGCTCCCGCAGGGGGTAGAGGTCCGCTTCCTGCCGCACGGCCGTTTCCGACAGCAGAATATGTACCTCCCGGCAGGGGGCTTCGTGTTTGCCGGCCGCATTGGCGGCGTCTTCTTTGGCCGCGGCCCGCATAAGGCGCGTAAGGTCCGGAACGCTGGACACCTTGAAGCCCGGCTTTTCGGGGGTTTTATCGTTTGCGGGATCTATGTTCCCTTTAAGAACCGTAAACTCGTCCACCGTCAGGATGTCTTTGCACTCCTTCCAAACAGACGCGAAGAACACGAGGTCGATTTCACCCTCAAAATCCCTGAGGGTCCCAAAGGCCATGGGGTTGCCTTTCTTATCGGTGATCTCCCGCAGGGACGTAAGGAACCCCGCGATAGTATACGTACCCTTGGAAGCGGAAGCGGGATTGGAGAGTTTGAGGTCCGTCTTGTACTTCCAGACATTCCGGTACTTGTCCCATTTCCGGGCCTGGGCTTCTGCCTGGGCCGCTACGGCTTCGGCTTCTTCCGGGCTGACCCAATCTTCGGCCAAAAAGTTGTAACGATCCTTATCTTTCTGGTATTCGAGCCTGCCTTTAAGGATGGCAACCTCGCCGGCTTCGATCTTGTTCTGGCACCTCTCCCACGGGCCGGGAAAAAAGATCATCTCGATTTCGCCGTTATAATCCGACAGGGTCGCAAAAGCCATTTTCCCGCCTTTAGCGGTATTGATGGTTTTAACCGTCTTGACGATCCCCAAAAGGACGCAGTTTCCAAGGGCGGCGGTTTCGAGCTTCCCAAGGTCCGTTTTTACCACCCGCTGCCAGAGGTCCTTGTAATCGTCCATAGGATGGCCGGAAAAATAAAACCCGATAAGCTCTTTTTCCGCTTTAAGTTTCTCCGCCCGGCCTGTTTCAGGGAAAGGCTCAAACACAAAATCGGGATATTCCTTTTCCCCGGTATCCTCAAAGAGGCTGGTTTGGCCGAATTGCTTGTCGTCCTTTCTGCCCTGGGCGTATTCCACCGCCCGCTCAAGATTCCCCATCAATACCGAACGGGAAACGCCGAACCCGTCAAAGGCCCCGGTCTGGATCAGAAGGCCGACAACGCTTTTTCCCACCGTTTTAATGTTCACCCGGTCAAGAAAGTCGATGAAGTTTTTGTACGGACCGTCTTTCCGGCAGGCCACGATTTCATCGGCCGCCGCGTCCCCCAGGCCCTTGATTCCGAGAAAGCCGTAGAAGATGCGCCCATCCGCCACGGAAAAGTACTTTTGGGAACGATTGATGTCGGGGGGATCAATGGCAAGGCCCATCTTGCGGGCCACCTCTATATACGCGCTGAGTTTGTCCTTATCGGGACTGCCGATTTCGTTGGTCAGGTTGGCCGCCATGAATTCGGCGGGGAAGTTGGCTTTAAGCCAGGCGGTACGGTAGGAAAGCACCGAATAGGCCGCGGCGTGGCTCTTGTTAAAGCCGTACTCCGCAAAAGGAACAAGAATATCGTAGATGCGGCCCGCCGTGGCTTCGGAAAAACCCTGTTTTATCGCTCCGGCGATAAAGGGCGTTTTTTCCTTATTGATGATTTCTTTCTTCTTCTTCCCCATGGCCCTCCGGAGTAAATCGGCCTGGCCCATGCTGTAACCGGCGATGATCCGGGCTACCTGCATGACCTGTTCCTGATAAACAATGACCCCGTAGGTTTCTTTGAGCACTTCTTCCAGAGACGGATCGGGATACTCAATTTTTTGACGCCCCCACTTGGATTCGATGAACCGGGGAACGTACTGCATGGGCCCCGGACGGCCCAAACTGTTGAGGGCGGTAAGTTCCTCAATGCTGACGGGTTTGGCTTTTTTCAGAATCTCCTTCCACCAGGTTTTTTCAAACTGAAATACGCCCTCGTTCTTTTCTTCCGCCAGCATGGTATACGTTGCGGGGTCATCCTCAGGAATAGTCTCTATGTCAAAATCCGCGTACCGGGCTCCCCGCTCACGAATCAGATCCTGGGTGTTTTTGATAAGGTCCAGGGTCTTAAGGCCCAGAAAGTCCATCTTTACCAGACCGCAGCCTTCGAGGAAGTTCATGGTATACTGGGTGGCGATGCTTCCTCCCTTGGACTCAGGTTCCCGATAGAGCGGGACATAATCGGTCAGCGCGGTTTTGCCTATCACTATCCCGGCCGCGTGGAGGCTGGAATGCCGGTTAAGCCCCTCCAGTTTACGGGCAAGGCTGAAAAGTTCGGCGTATTTCGGATTCTCCTGTTCCATGTCCCTCAGCTTAGGTTCTTCCGCAAAGGCTTTGGCCAGGGTGATCTTGGGATCCTTGGGAATGAGCTTGGTGATCATCTCCGATTCGGGAATGCTGATGCTGAGGGCCCGGGCCACGTCCCGGACGACCTGCTTGGCTCCCAGGGTCCCGAAGGTGATGATCTGCCCCACCTTTTCCTTGCCGTACTTATCGGTGACGTATTTAATCACCTCCTCGCGGCGCTCGTTGCAAAAGTCTATATCGAAGTCGGGCATGGAGATCCGCTCCGGGTTGAGGAAGCGCTCAAAGAGAAGCCCGTATTTGAGGGGATCGATGTCGGTTATCCTGACGGCGTAGGCCACGATGGACCCGGCGCCGGAACCCCGTCCCGGACCTACCCAGATGCCGTGCTCTTTAGCCCAGTTACAAAAGTCCGCCACGATGAGGAAATAACCGGTAAAATTCATAGAGATGATGGTATCAAGCTCGTATTCCGCCTGCCGCATCACCTGATCGGGCAAATCCGGGTAACGTTTGGCCAAACCTTCCATGGTAAGATGCCTGAGATACTCATCGGCGTTCTGAAACCCGGCGGGTATCTCGAATTCCGGCAGGTATCGGGGCAGGTCCTTCGTCTTGACACGGGGAACATCGGCGTTGCACCGTTCGGCAATGCGTACCGTATTGGCAAGCGCTTCCGGGTATTCCGGGAAGAGAGCGGCCATTTCATCCCCGGATTTCAGGTAGAACTGATCCCCAAAATACCGCTTCCGCCGTTCATCGCTCCTGAGCTTGGCGGTCCCTATGCAGAGGAGAACATCGTGGGCGCCGGCGTCTTCCTGTTTAAGGTAGTGGACATCGTTGGTGGCCGCGAGGGGTATGCCGTTCTTCCGGGATATGTCAACAAGAACATCGTTTATCTGCCGCTGGGACAGGTTCCCTTTGAGCCACGCGGCGGTTATGCCGTGGTCCTGGATTTCCAGATAAAAATTGGGGTTCCCCTGTTCGTCCTTCCCAAAGAGGTCCCGATAATGCCGGGCCTTTGCCGCCGCCTCTTCGGATTTCCCCGCCTGAATGAGCCGGGGTATCTCCCCCGCCACGCAGGCCGAAAGGGCAATGAGGCCCCCGTGATATTGCGCCAAAAGTTCTTCGTCCACCCTGGGCCGGTAATAGAAGCCTTCGGTATAGGCCAGGGAACAGAGTTTTACCAGGTTGAAGTACCCTTCCCGGTTCGATGCCAAAAGAATCAGATGGTAGTATTTGTTATCGCTTTCGGCGCCCTTCTTTTCGTGCCGGGAACTGGGCGCTACATAGACTTCGCAGCCGATGATGGGGTGTATGGGGCAGCGGCGCTTAACGTGCTCCCCTCTCTCGTTGATGGTTTCTTCGCAGGCGGCCAGAAATTCCATGGCTCCGAACATGTTGCCGTGATCCGTCAGGGCCAGGTACTTCATACCGAGCTCTTCGGCCCGGTCCGCCAGACTCATCACCGAAACCGCGGCGTCCTGAAGGGAAAAGTCCGAATGGACATGGAGGTGGACAAATTCGGTCATGAAATGAGTTTAACAGGGAAGGCAGGTTCCCGGCAACGGGCCGAAGCTGGCGTTCCACGGCCGTTCCAGGGATAAAAAAGGCGTCAGGCATGAACCTGACGCCGGACCGGTATTCGCGTTTTTCCGCCGCTTTTTATCGCGCGTACTCCACAATCCTGGTTTCCCGGATAATCGTTACCTTGATGCGGCCCGGATACCGCAGATCGTTCTCTATCTTTTTAGCGATGCCCTTGGCAAGCTCCTTGGTCTGCTCATCGGTAACCGCCTCATTATTGACGATGATACGCAGTTCACGGCCGGCCTGAATCGCGTAAGCCTTGTCCACCCCGATAAAGCCTTCGGCAATGTTCTCCAGGTTTTCCAGGCGTTTGATGTAGTTGTCCAGGGTTTCCCGCCGTGCGCCCGGCCGGGCTGCGGAAATGGCATCGGCGATCTGGACCAACACCGACTCAATACAGGAAGGCTCCATGTCGTTGTGGTGGCTTCCAATCGCGTTAATGATACGGGGATCTTCCCCCATCTTACGGGCCATATCCATGCCGATTTCCGCGTGGTTCAGGTCCGAATCGGTTTCCACCCCCTTGCCTATGTCGTGGAGCAACGCGCCCCGCTTCGCCAGTTCCCGGTTGACCCCCAGTTCCGCGGCCAGGCTGCCGGCTATGATGGCCACTTCCTTGGAATGGGCAAGGACGTTCTGGCCGTAGCTGGTCCGGAAATAGAGCCGGCCCAGAGCGCGGATAGCGTCCTGGCTGATGTTGTGTATACCCAGATCGAAGAGGACTTTCTCACCTTCCTCAAAGATCTTTTGGGAAATATCCTTGGATACCTTGGTGACGATTTCCTCTATCCGGGCGGGATGAATCCGGCCGTCGGTAATGAGCCGTTCCAGGGCAACCTTGGCGATTTCCCGGCGGACCGGATCGAAGCAGGAGATGATCACCGCTTCGGGAGTATCGTCGATGATAATATCCACCCCGGTCAAGGTCTCCAGGGCGCGGATATTCCGCCCTTCCCGGCCTATGATGCGGCCCTTCATTTCATCATTGGGCAGGCTGACCGACGAAACCGTGACATCCCCGGTCACCTCCGTCGCCAGCCGCTGAATCGTGGTTACTAGAATGTCACGGGCCTTCTTTTCCCCGGCCAGATTCGCTTCCTGCTCAATCTTATTGATCAGGGCCTGGGCATCGTGCTTTGCCTCGTTCTCCAGGTCTTTGATGATGAGCGTCTTCGCTTCTTCCGCCGTAAGCCCGGAAATACGCTCCAATTCGGCGCGGTAGCGTTCTTCCTCGCGCCCCAGCGCATTGTCACGGGCCTGCAACGCCCGTTCTTTGTCCGCCAGCGTTTGTTCGGTCTTTTCAATCTGACTTATTTTTTTATCAATGGTCTCTTCTTTTTGCAGAACACGCCGTTCGTATCGCTGCAATTCGGCCCTACGTTCCCGAGTCTCCCTCTCCTGCTGGTTTCGTTCGCGGATAACTTGTTCTTTTGCCTCAAGAAGAATCTCCTTCTTTTTAGCTTCAGCTTCCTTTATCGCATCCTGTTTAACACGTTCGGCTTGTTGTTCCGACGCGGTGAGTTGGTATCTGGCATACAGCCATCTAATAGTCCAGCCTAAGGTTAACCCGGCAAGAGGGAGGATTATCCAAAACATCCAATGCATCACTCCACCCCTTACCGTTATCGATTAAATTACGGTTCAGGATATACCAAAAGGAAGGAAATTGTCAAGTTACG
>JAIRSL010000051.1 GCA_031255475.1 Treponema sp. | reverse complement strand
TCCCCCAGGCGGTTGGTCCGGGGGGACAGGCCGTGGGAACTGGACTCCAGAACCGCGAATTCCGCCCCCTTGTCCCGCATGGCCGCCAGGAGCCGGTGTACGGTCACGGCTTCCGGGGTGGTCTGATGTTCGGGGTTCCACTGTTCTTCCCCGCCGTCGGAATACTTGACCGTGGAGATAAAACCCGCCTTCCTGCCCAACAGGGTAAGAAGCTGGTATATAAGGTACACCGTGGTGCTTTTGCCTTCCGTACCGGTTACCCCGATAACTGCCAGATACCGGGAAGGATGGCCGTAAAAGGCGTCCGCCACAGGGGACATGGCAAACCGGGAATCCCGCACCCGGATGTAGACCGCCCCGTCCCGGTATTCCGCCAAAGGTTCCTGATGGACGACAACCGCCGCGCCCCCGGCAAGGGCGGCGGGAATAAAGACGTGGCCGTCGACGTGAAGCCCCGGCAGGGCGAAGAACAGGGAACCGGGTTTTACCGCGCGGGAATCGTACTCCAGGCTGTTTACTACCGGGTCAAAGGGGAAATTCCCCGGAAACCCCGCCCGGATCGCGCCTCGTACAACGGTTTCGATACACCCAGCCTTTACGGCGGTTTCGGGCGTAAAAAACGATGAAAGCCTTCTCCCCATGCTACTCCCCAAAAACCACGGCGGTAAAGGTGAAGAGTTTGGCCCCCGGTTCGTCATACGAACCGGAAGGGAGGCCCGCCTTGACGCAGATGTAATCCAGGTATTCATCCAGGTTCCAGCCCTGCTCAACCGGAACCTGGGGGAGCAGCACCCCGGATCTTCCCCGGTGAACCAGGTAAAGGCCGTGAACCCCCACCGTAACCTGCCGGGGATCGGCGCAAGGTTCCATGGAGGAAAGCGCGGAAATCTCGATACGGCAGGCGTCCAGTTCCTCTCCGGCAAGAGGGGGAAACCGGGGGTCCTGGAAGGCGGCTGCCGCCGCCATGATCCTGACGGTTTTTTCCAGGGGATCCGGCGACGCCATGCGGCCTATGCAGCCCCGGAGACGCCCTTCCTTGTGAAGGGTGACAAAGACCCCGCAGGGCTGCGCCAGGGCCGAAACGCCGGATACGGCGGCTTCCCACGTTACCGCGCTCCGGTCGTACACCGCGCTCCGGTTTTCCAGGACGGCGGCGATAGTTTCCCGGGCGTCCTTCAGCAGGACTTCCCGTTCTTCCCCGGTTATGGTAAAATTCATGTTTCTATTATAATCCCTTTGTTCAATACGAAACAACGGCAGTTTACGGCGGCGGGTGTATCCGTCGCAGTAAGGGGAGCGTCATGAAAGAACCGGTTGGGCATACGCGGGCGAACCGGCAACAAGGTTTGGGAACTTTTACGGCCGCGCTCCGGTATTCCTTCCCGGTATTTCTGGGTTACATCGCCATAGGCGTTGCCTTCGGCCTTCTTTTGGTAGACGCGGGGTATCCCTGGTGGATGGCTCCCCTTATGGGGGTGATCATGTACGCCGGGGCCGGCCAATACCTTGCGGTGGGCCTCTTTGCCGCCGGAGCCGGGCTTGCCGAGGCTGTCCTGCTCCAGTTCATCCTCAACGCCCGCCACATAGCCTACGGCATTACCCTGGGAAGGCGCATCAACGCTTCCGGCCCCTTCAAATTCTACCTTATTTACGCCCTTACGGATGAAACTTTCGCCCTCCTGTCGTCCCTGCCCGACGGCGACGGTCCGGGAGAAACCGGGGCGCGTCCTTCCTTCATGTTCCTGGTAGCCCTTCTGGATCACAGTTACTGGGTTGCCGGTTCCGTTGCCGGCGCCGTGGCCGGAACCCTGCTCCCCTTCGACATGGACGGTATTGGCTTTGCCTTAACCGCCCTCTTTATCGTCCTCATGATGGAACAGATGTTCCGCATCAGGCGGCCGGCCCCCTTCGTCATTTCCGGCCTTGCTGCGGCCCTGGCGTCTTTCCTGCTGCCCTCCCGGTTCTCCCTCCTTACGGCCCTGGCCGTCTCCCTGGCCGCGGTCCAGTTGTTTCCGGGACGCGGACCGGACAACAGGGGACCGGGATTGCCGGATACCGGGGGGGCGTCCTGATGCTCAGCATATCCCATGCGTTCCTCATGTCCCTGGCCATGGGTGCGACGATTCTTTTCTGCCGCGCCTTTCCCTTTTTGTTTTTCCGGGACAAACGCCGGAATGACGGCACGCCCCTTTCGGGCCTGACGCCGGGGAGCCGTTTCCGTTCCCTGGTGGAAAAAGCCGCCCCGCCGGTAACCATGACCGTCCTGGCGGTAAACGCCATGAGCGGCCCCATCCGGGAGGCCCCCCAAGCGGCATTTCCCGTTCTAACGGCCTCCCTGTTTACGGTCCTGGTCCACCTGTGGAAGCGGAATTCCCTTTTAAGCATTATGGGGGGGACGGCGGTTTACATGGTCTTAAACCGGCTGGCGGGTTAGTGAGCATGGCGGACATTCCGTTGAACCGGAAGAATTCGGGCGCATCCGGCCTGCGGCCGGACCGGGCTATACGCTAAAAACTTTAAGCCCTTTGGGGCTTAAAGTTTACCGCTTCTATCCCTTGCGCGCCGGCTGCCGGAAAGGCCGGGGAAACGGTGAAAACGCCGCCGGGCCTTTTTCATCGCTTCCCCGCATACAAACCGCAGTATCCTCCGCCGGACCGGTATCCGGGGGACGCGGTAACTGTATTTCTTTAGACCCCGCAGACCAGGTTCAGAGCATTGCGGGGGACGGCGGCTTACGCGGACTTGAACCGGCCGGCGTCTTTTCCTGTTCCCGCCTTTACCGCTAAGATAAACCATGCACCTTGAAGACGCGGTTATCGTCCTTTCCCGGCCCTCCGAACCGGGTAACATAGGGGCTGTGTGCCGGGCCATGAAAAACATGGGCCTTTCCCGGCTGCGCCTGGCCGCCCCGCTCATTTACGGCCCGGACAACCCGGCCCTGCCCGCCTCTTCCGCCGCAGAGGTAATCCGTTCCCGTGCGGTCCACGCCGCCGACATTTGGGAACAGGCCCGGCATTTCGCCACCCTGGAAGAAGCCGTTGCCGGCTGCTCCCTGGTCATAGGCGTCACCCGCCGCATGGGAGTCCGCCGTAAAGCCTGGTCGTTGACCCCCGCCGAAACCGCCGCCCGGCTTGGGGATCATCCCGGTCCCGCGGCCCTGGTCTTCGGCAATGAGCGTACCGGCCTTGAGGACCGGGAAATCCGGCTCTGCAACCTGACCTCCTATATCCCTTCGGCGGAGGCCTTTCCTTCCCTCAACCTGTCCCACGCGGTTCAAATCTACGCCTATGAACTTTTCCGTACCCTGGCCCCGGATCAGGCGAACGCGGGAGGCACGGCGGACAAATCGCCCGGCCGATGGGTCCCCCTGGATCAGTCGCGCCTGGAGACCCTCTCCCATTCCATAAGCGATTCCCTGGCCATTCTGGGTTTCTACAAACAGCCCGGCAGGGAAGACCAGGAACGTTTTTTCCGGGACATCTTCTCCCGCGCCGGTCTTACCCAGCGGGAAGGGCAATACATCGACAGCATCTTCGCCAAAGCCGCGCGGCTTGCCAAAAAGAAAACGGAAGAAGAAGCCGGGGAAAATCCGGCCGTCTCCGGCGCCTATCCCGCCCGGTAAGCGCTCCAATACCTCGTATTACGGAAATCCGCCGGACAGCACCGAAACTCCGGACCAGCAAAACATCGCAGAACCGGAACATTATGTGCCATACACGAAAAAAGCATAAATTAGACTTATTGGACATCTCCGTTTACGTAAAATAATTACTCCCACTCAATCGTAGCCGGAGGCTTCGATGAAATATCATACGTAACCCGGCCTATGTCTTTGACCGTATTAGTGATGAGCGTGGAAATTTCCAGCAGATCTTTCATGGGAAAAGGATACACATCGGCAGTCATACCATCGGCGCTGACAATAGCCCTGAGGGACAGAACCCAGCCGTATTTACGCTCATCGCCGGCAACACCCACGGAACGGACGGGGAGGAGTATCGCGAAGGCCTGCCATATCTCGTCATAAAGGCTTACGCCGTGTTTGTAACTGCCCTCGCGGTCTATGGCCGGCGCGGGGCGTTTCTTCAGTTCCTCTATAAAAACCGCGTCGGCTTCCCGGAGAATGGCGCACTTTTCCCGGGTCACCTCCCCCAGGACGCGGACCGCCAGGCCGGGCCCGGGAAAGGGGTGGCGGCACACCACTTCCTCATCAACGCCCAGAATGCGGCCCAGGCGGCGGACCTCGTCCTTGTAAAGCCGGTCCAGAGGTTCTATGATTCGGCCCGCCTTGCGCTTGGCGTCCACCAGCGGGCTTCCCACATTGTGGTGACTCTTGATGAGCCGCGCCTTCTTGCCCACCCCTTTGCCGCTCTCGATGAGATCGGTATACAGGGTGCCCTGGGCAAGAAAGCAGGAATCCGGCAGGCCGAGGCGGGACACTTCCCGTTCCTGGATCGTGATGAAAAGGTCCCCAATGGCTTTACGTTTCGCCTCGGGGTCGGTAAGCCCCTTAAGGGCCGCGAAGAATTCCTCCTCACAGTGGACGATGTGCAAATGACGGGCGCCCAGGCGTTCCAGGTTCGCCGCAACAGCGCGGGTTTCGTCCTTCCGCATAAGACCCGTATCCATGTACATAAGGTGGACCTGTTCGCTTTTCAGGGTCTTGAGGAGCAGGGCCGCGGCCACAGTAGAATCAACCCCCCCTGAAATCAGGAGAAGCACCGGATTGTCCCCGACACGGACCGGGAGGGATGCCCGCGTTTCTTCAATATACTGTTCCATGGTCCAGCCCCCGGTACAGCCGCAGAC
>JAIRSL010000031.1 GCA_031255475.1 Treponema sp. | reverse complement strand
GCCAGCAGCGGTTCGCCATCCCGCAGACTCACACGGCCTCCGAAGGGACCCAGGGCCTCCCGGATTTCCCGTTCCAGAACCTCCCGCTCACGGCGTCCCGGAGGCGGCCAAAGGGAAACCTGAATTTCTGGCGAACTCCGAATTTCCGGTGAAATTTGGAGTTCCGGCGAAATCACGGCTTCCGCGCCCCGCCGCTTTTGCGGATGCGGGACGGGCCGGGTTGCCACAAACAGCCAGCGCCGCTCCTCTCCGGCAACATCCACCGCAAGCCGGACATCCTCCTTGCCGCATCCGGCGGCCACCCGTATCGAAACCTGGAACCGCTTTCCTCCTGCCGTAACCTGAAAGGGATAAACCATCCAGCGTTCCCCGTCTCGGCCGGGTATCCTGTTCAACAGGCTCAACAGGGGATCCTGCCCGTCCAGATCGTCCCGCATTTTCCTGAGCCCTTCCGCATCCGGCATCGCCGGCAGGGAAACCCCGCCGGACGCATCACCGGCCTGGTCCGCCCCGGAACTTTCAGGGGCAAGGCCGCCCTGACCGCGGCAGTCCCCCTTCCGGCCTTGCCCGCCCGTTTGTCTCCGGCGGGCGTCGGGGTCTATGGCCGCCGCGTACCGCTCCAGGGCCGCCGGGGTAAGCTCCACTCCCTTATCCGCAACGGCTGCGGCGGCCAGGGCGGCGGACTCTCCGGGCGTTTTAAGGGACAGGACTTCCCGCCTGAGCTTCGTGAGCAGGGCCGGCTGCAGGGGCAGAGAAAAATGACGGGCAAAAGAAACAAGGGCGGCGGAAAGGGAATCCGGCGGCAGGTTCAGGGAGCGGATCAGAAGGGTCAGCGACTCCGTCCGGCTTTGCGGCGTTTCGGGCGGAGAATGCGCCTGTAATGCGTCAACCCCTCCACGATCCCGAAACACCGGGCCTTCCGCATCCCCTGGGGGAACTTCCGGGGGAAAAGACGTCTTAACAAGAGGCGTAAACCCGGCGGAAGGCGAAACTTTACCGGAAGGCGCCATGCCGGTTAAACCGGCCGTTTTGACGGGAAGAACAGATTCCGGACCCGGGAGCTTCACGCATCCCCCAATACGAACGGTTTACGCCTGATCCGGAGGAGTCGTTTGAACAGGCGGGGCGGTTTTCGCCGCGGGCCGTTTCCTGACGATAAGTTCCTTGATCTTGGCGGCCTTACCGATCTTATCCCGGATGTAGTAGAGCTTGGCCCGGCGGACCTTACCGGGACGGACAAGTTCTACCCTGGCGATACGGGGCGAATGAAGAGGGAACACCCGCTCAACCCCGACGCCGTAGGAATTTTTTCTAACCGTAAAGGTCCTGGTCGACCTGGAATTCTTGAAGGCGATGACCAAGCCCTCGTAGACCTGTATCCGTTCATTCTTGCCTTCAACGATTTTAAAATGAACCTTTACGGTATCCCCGACTTTAAAATCGCCCAACTCGGTTTTCATCTGGGAATTTTCAATCGCCCTTATCTCGTTCATCTTTCCACCTCAGTTCTTCTATGAACCGGCCGGTTTCCCGGTCGAACAATCCCAGGGTTACCCCCCGGTCTATTAAATCCGGCCGTACGGCCAGGGTTTTTTCCACCTGTTTTTTGCGCCGCCAGCGGCGAATGTTCTCATGATGCCCGGAAAGCAGAACTTCCGGAACCTTCAGCGTAGCATAAATCTCCGGCCGTGTATACTGGGGATACTCCAGCAAATTTCCGGCAAAACTCTCTTCCTCCAAGGATTCCGGGGTAATCACCTCGTTCAAAAGCCGGTAGGTCGCGTCTATCAGCGCGAGGGCCGCCACCTCCCCGGAAGAAAGCACGTAATCCCCTACGGAAATCTCATCGTCCACGTAAAGGTCGATGACGCGCTGGTCTATCCCCTCGTAACGGCCGCAGATAAGGACCAGTTCCGTTTCCCCGGCCAATTCCCGTGCAAGAGCCTGGGTGAAGGGCCTCCCCGAAGGGGAAAGATAGATCACCTTCCGTCCGGGAACAGGCCGCTCCACAGCCGGGCGGGGATAAACCCCCGCGGATTCCAGGGCCAGGCCCAGGGGTTCGGGGAGCATCAGCATACCCGCGCCGCCGCCATAGGGGGCGTCATCGCAGGAGTGATGCTTATCCGGGGCAAAATCCCGGATATTCACGGGCCGGTACTCGATAATACCCCGGCTCACCGCTTTTGCCATGATGGAAGCGGCAAAATAAGCATCCACAATCTCCGGGAACAGGGCAAGCACCGTGTATTTCATAAGAATCTATAGAGATTCAAGAATTCGCGGATTCAAGAATCTGCGGATTCAAGAATCCACCGGCAAAGAAGTACGGCCCGGCCTTGTTCCGGGCTGATATCTCCAAAAAATTCCTTTCTGAAAGGAACCAGTTTGAGTTCCCCCGAAGGGATCCTCATCTCCACAAGGTTCCCACCTCCTCCTTCCAGAACATCCGTCACCTGCCCCAGAACCTCCCCTTCCGGGGAGACCACGGCCATGCCGCGCAGATCCCCGATATAGTACTCATCCGGCCCCAGGGGGGCGGCGTTTTCCCGGTCCGTAACGATTTCCGCCCCTTTAAGAGTTTTGGCGGTTTCGGGATCGTTTATTCCCTTAAACTTGACCAGCAGGGATCCGCCCTTTTCGGCAAATCCTTCCACTTCAAGGGACCGCTCCGTACCGGCCCGGCGTAATACCATCTGCCGCAGCCGGGCAATGTGGGCGGTTTCCCCGGAAAAAGAACGGACTTTGATGTAGCCCTCCAGACCGAAAGGAGTTCCCAGAAGGCCGACCGCAAACCGGGAGAGCACTTTATCAGTCTAAAATTTCCAGAACCGCATGTTTCCCGGAATTCGTGACAGACGCCTGCAGGACGGTTCTGATAGCCTTGGCAATACGGCCGTTTTTACCGATCACCTTGCCTATGTCCCCCGGAGCGACCCGGAGTTCCAAAATAGTAGATTTTTCCCCTTCCACAACACTCACCGATACCGAAGAAGGGTCGTCCACCAGGGATTTTACGATATATTCAACCAGATCCTTTTCCATTGTTTTCTCCTCAAAAATGAAAGCCCCGGATCAATACCGGAGCCTGCGGAAAAACCGCCTTCCGGTATGCCCGGCAGGATACTTTCCCGCCGCGCCGCATGTCCCGCGTCAAATACCGGCGGAGGGAATTACGGGCGGTTACAGGGAAAAGTTCTTTTTATTCAGAATATCGCGGACCGTATCGCTGACCGTGGCTCCCTTTTCCACCCAGAATCTCACCTTATCGGCGTCAAAGAGTATCTGTCTATCCGCGGCTTCTATGGGATGGTAATAACCCAATTCTTCAATAGCCTTCCCGTCCCGGGCGGACCGCTGATCCATGACCACGATACGGTAATATGGACGCTTTTTAGTCCCGAACTTTTTCAGCCTGATGGCGGCGCTCATGTCTATCCTCCTCGATCTTCTATCCAGCCGAATACCGGGGCTGCTGCCCGCCGGCGGAAATTCCGGGTAATGTATCGAAACCATTCCGGAGCCCGGATGCCCCGGCGGTACAAAGCCAACATATCCACGCTGGGAGAATATGAACTATAGCATAACGGAGGAATTTTGATCAAGCGTCCGTGTTGTCTCAAAATTAATCCGGCCGAAAAGGGGCGGCTGCCCGGCAGCTAAGACATGGCCGTAATCTGGCCGAGGGAGCCGGCTATCCTCCTGATAGGAGGCTGTTTCACCATACGGTTTTTCCCGGTCTGGTAGCTTGTAAAGGCTAAATGACCGGATATAAGCTGCGAAGTTTTATCCGGGTGTCTTCCGCCGTAAACCGCCACGTGACTATGTTCCCCTTACCGCAACATACCTGGAGGCTTTTGTTTCATATTTCCGTATCAGCGGTAACGGCCCTGACTTCCATCGCCGGAAGCGGAAATTTCTCAAGGCCGCTGGGGAACGGAGGGTCATGCTTCTGAGCAGCAAGCAGCGGGCTGTGGACAGCAGAGAACTGG
>JAIRSL010000305.1 GCA_031255475.1 Treponema sp. | reverse complement strand
AAATTTGCCATTCTGAAAACCCACTTCGGGTACACGGGTTTCCGCCCCGGACAGGAAGAGGTCATAGACGCCCTCCTTGCCGGCAGGGATGCCCTGATCGTCATGCCTACCGGCGCGGGGAAGTCCCTCTGTTATCAGATCCCGGCCCTGCTCCTGGGCGGCCTTACCGTGGTCATCTCTCCCCTTATCTCTCTGATGAAGGATCAGGTAAGCGCCCTCCGGGACGCCGGTATTCCCGCGGCCGGGCTCAACAGTTCCCTGAGTTCCGATGAGTACGCGGAAACCATGTCCCGCGCCGTGCGGGGGGAATACAAAATCCTTTACATTGCCCCGGAGCGGCTCCGGCGCGGCTTTCCCGCCGTCCTTACAGAGTCCCGGCGTATTGCCATGGTGGTCATAGACGAAGCCCACTGCATATCCCAGTGGGGTCACGACTTTAGGCCCAGCTACCTGCAAATAACGGAATTTATCCGGCAGCTTGCCGTCCGGCCCGTTACCGCCGCCTTTACCGCCACGGCCACCGGAAAAGTGCGGGAGGATATACGGAGAATTCTGAGCCTGGAAGAACCCTTCGCCCTTACCACGGGGTTTAACCGGGAAAACCTCTATTTTGAGGTACAAAAGCCCCGGAATAAATTTCAGGCCCTTATGGACTGCCTGCGGAACCGCCGGGACAAGAGCGGCATCATCTACTGTTCCACCCGGAAAACCGTGGAGGAAGTATGCCGGGCCCTTATCGACCGGAATTTCGCCGCCACCAGGTACCACGCGGGCCTTGAGGACGGAGAACGGCGGCTGAACCAGGACGACTTCATCTACGACCGCAGGACCGTCATGGTAGCCACCAACGCCTTCGGCATGGGGATAGACAAGTCCAACGTGGCCTTCGTCATCCATTACAACATGCCTAAGAATATCGAAAGCTACTACCAGGAAGCGGGCCGGGCCGGGCGAGACGGCAGCCCTGCGGACTGTATCCTCCTCTACAGCCCCCAGGATGTGCGGATCAACACCTTCCTGATTACCAACAGCCGGGAAGAAGAGGAAGATCGGGACGAAGCCCTGATCGCCCACAACCTGGAACTCCTCAAGACCATGACCTTCTACGCCACCTCCCCGGACTGCCTGCGTTCCCGGCTCCTGGGTTATTTCGGCGAGGCCGCCCCCAACTACTGCGGCCATTGTTCCAACTGCGATACGGTTTTCGAAACCACGGACATCACCGTCCCGGCCCAGATGATCATCTCCTGCGTGTACCGCCTGGAACGCGCGGGCCGCCGGTTCGGAAAAGCTATGGTGATAAACATACTCCGGGGCAGCAAGAACGAAAAGATCCGGTCATTCGGCCTGGACCGTTTGAGTACCTACGGCATCATGGCGGACACGGATGCCCACCGGGTCAGGACCATTCTGGATTACCTTGTTGACCGGCGTTACCTTGCCGTTACCGGGGATGAATACCCCGTGGTGAACCTGACGGAGAAATCGGGAGAGATTATCTTCGACAAGAAGCCCCTCTCCATGATGCTTCCCAGGGAAGTGAAGCGCAGCCGCCCGCCGGACCTGCCGGAGGACGCCGCCCTCATGGCGCCGGAAACCGGAAACGGCGGCCGCGTTGCCGGTCACAGGGCCGCCGAAGCCGCCGGAATGTCCGCGGATTACCCCGCCGCCGAAGGGCTGTTGGAAAAGCTCCGGGAACTGCGGGCGCGCCTAGCCCGGGAAACGCGGGTCCCCTCCTACATCGTCTTTTCCGATGCCTCGCTGCGGGATATGTGCCGGAAAATGCCGGAAACCCCGGAACAGTTTCTGGATGTTTCCGGGGTCGGGTCCCTTAAAATGGAAAAATACGGAGCGGCCTTTACCGCTCTGATCCGGGAGTGGAAACGCCGCCCGTAACGGCGCCTGTCCCTGGAATTGCCGCAGGGCTTCTGCATTTACTTTTTCCACCTCGAATAAGTCAAAAAAGTAAGGAAAAGAGAGAATTTTCTCTTAAAATTTCTTCGACCCGGCGGTTGAAATCTCTTCAATTTTGGTTATTTTTCAAGGATTTGAAAGTAAATACAGTGACCCTGGGAATTGTCCAGCAATTTAACATTACAATCCTGCGCGGCATATTTCCGAAAGGTTTCCGCTCGGCCGTTCCGCCCTTCTCTTCTTTAGGTAGCAAACAATTAACGGATTGGATTGACGCGGTGGAGGGATCGGAAAGCCCGCAGTGAGCCTTTTCAAAGCGTACCGACGAATAGATTTCCAGGGAAACACGCATATTTACAGGCCCTGCGGCCCAGGCCGCAGGACGTTTTGAACCTGGTGAACGGAGGACTTTCCGGTCCCTCCACCGGATAGAGAAGTATTACCGGGTTACCCGGATATGAAATGTTAAATTGCTGGGAATTGCCATGCCTGAATTGTTTTTTCTTTATTTATATGGTATGGTAGCTATATTTTGCGCGAGGAGAGCGGCCCAATGACCCAGGTGTTGACGGCTTTTTCACTGGAACCGGATAATGTGGAAAAAGCTGTTGAAGATATTCTTGGACAACTAGATCTTGAACATAAATTGCTGAAAAACACGGTGGGACTCCTCTTCGGGTATGTGGATTTTATCAATTCCGGGGTTGTCAAAGCCCTTTGCGCAAAACTGCCCTTTGATGTTCTGGGCGGCACCTCCCAGGGGTTAGTCCTTCATCAGGCGGCGGAAGAAGTCATGCTTACCCTCATGGTTTTAACCAGCAATGAAGCCGAATTTTCTGTCGCCCTTTCGCGTCCTTTAACCCCGCAAAACGATACGGAAGCCTGTATTGTCGAACTTTACCGGCAAGCCGCCGCTTCCCTGAAAGGAACCCCTTCGCTGATGTTTTTGTTCCCTCCCTTATCCCCTGCCGCTCTGCTTGGCCGGACCCTTGACGCCCTGAACCATGAATCCGGAGGAATACCCTTCTTTGGGGCCGTTGCCGTGGATATGGCTACCAAGATCAGGACCCCCCTGTCGATCTTTAACGGGGAAGCCTGGGAAGACAGGATTCCTCTGCTGCTCATAAGCGGCATTCGGGAATTTAAATTTTTTCTTATGGCTTTGCCGAGGCAAAGCCTGCTCCATCAAGAGGCGGTTATTACCGCGGCGGAGGATAACCGGATCATAGACCTGGACAAAAAACCGGCGATAGATTATCTGAGAAAAGTCGGGCTGATCCAGGGAGAAGGTTCTTTGGATATTCTCTACGCCTTTCCCCTGGAGGTAAATTTTTGTGACGGGAAGCCGCCCCGGATATTCGCTATTTATAACATTAACCCCGATGGTTCCATAACCTGCGGGGGCCCGGTGCCGGTAGGAAGCACCGTATACATAGGTTCCACAAACAGCGGCATGGTGCTTGAAACCGCGTCCCATATAACAAGCCTGATTAAGGACGAATGGGTAAAACACAAGGATTACGGCGGGTTGCTGATTTTTTCCTGTTTCAGCCGGAACATGGCACTGGCGGACCCCACAGATGAGATGGTGGCTATTCAAAATCACTTAAAGGACTTTCCCCTTCCCTATATTTTTTTATATGCGGGCGGCGAATACTGCCCTCTATATACGGAGAACGGATTAACGGTCAATGGATTTCACCAATACACTATTACAGCTTGTCTTTTTTAAGAGGAACAAAGAACGGAAAACTCTGCTTTACAGATGCGGATAACCGAACTGGAAGAAAAAATCCGGCGGCTTGAAGAGGAAAATCGTTCTCTTAGCCGCAGATATACTGTAACCAGGACGGCTATAGACCGTAACCGGGCGTACATTGCCATAAAAGAACGGATGCTGACGGCGCTGACCGAAGAAAAGGCAAAGCAGGAAAAGTATTTTAACTTGCTTCTGGAAAACACCCAGGAACTCATGCTCCTTCTGGATCACAAACTGCGGCTGGTTTACTGTTCCGGGTCTTTTCTGCGCCAGATGGGGATCGGCGACTTCGGCGTCATTAACGGCCTTTCCTTTCAGGATATATTTTCGGGCAAGGTGGAACAGGGGATGGTTGAATATATGCAAACCTGCCTGAAAGCCGTTGTAGCGGAACGGAATGCCATAGTTTTGCTGCGGACATTGGATATAGGCAGACGGGAAATGAACCGGCATTACCGGATTTTCATTACGCCCATGCCGGACGAACAAGGGAACAGCAAAGGGGCGCTCATTATTTTTAACGATGAGACCGAAGCGGTGGAAGCCAAAGAGGAAGCCGAACGGGCCCGGGAACAGGCCGAGGCGGCGAATAAGGCCAAATCTTCCTTTTTGGCCCAGATGAGCCACGAGATCCGCACTCCCCTCAATGCCATTATCGGCATGAGCGAGCTGGCCATACGGGATTCCATAGTCCCGGCTTCCGGCATACCGGAATACCTTGCGAACATACGGCAGGCCGGTTCAAATCTCCTTTCCATCATTAACGATATACTCGATCTGTCCAAGATAGAATCCGGCAGTTTTCAGCTTGTCCCCGCCCCGTATCACTTTTCATCCCTGATCAACAGCGTAATCAGTATCATCCGCATACGATTCGCCGAAAAGCCTATTATCTTCATCGTCAATATTGACGCCGAAATACCTAACGCCCTGATCGGGGACGAAGCGAGAATACGGCAAATCCTCTTTAACATGCTCGGTAACGCGATAAAGTACACGCATCAGGGGTTCATTAAGTTTTCGGTGCGGCACAAAATTCACAATGACCGGGAACTGAGCCTGTATTTTGAAGTTGCCGACAGCGGCGTAGGGATAAAAGAAGAAGAGCTTCCCGGGCTCTTCGGCGATTTTATCCGGCTCGACATGGAACATAACAAGGGAATTGAGGGTACGGGGCTTGGATTGGCGATAACCAAACGGCTGTGCCAGGAAATGGGCGGCGACATTACCGTTGCCAGCGAATACGGAAAGGGTTCCGTTTTTACCGCGATCCTGCCCCAGACCTGCTCCGGAACCGCCGGGTTGGTCAGGGTGGAACACCCGGAGCGGAAGGGGGTTCTCCTGTACGATGAACGTCCCCTGTACGCCCAGTCCGTTGCCGCCACCTTAAGAAATCTAGAAGTGAACGTTACCATACCCGCCAAACCGGAAGATTTTTTCACGGAACTGGGAAAAGGCCGCCATCCCTTTGCCTTTGTTTCCGCCGGTCTGGCAAACGAAGCCGCTTCGCTGATCCGCCGCGTCAAGGGCCGGACAACCCTGGTATTACTGGCGGATATGGGGGAGACTTCTTCCTTTCAGGATATACCGGTCCTTATGATGCCCGCGTATGTCGTCCCGGTGGCGAATATGCTGAACGGCATAACCACGAGTCCTGAGGTCCGAAAAACCGTTGTCCGCTTTATCGCCCCGAACGCGAAAATCCTCATCGTGGACGACATCATTACCAACCTCAAAGTCGCCCAGGGGCTGCTCGTTCCCTACCGTATGCAGGTAGATATCTGCGATAACGGGAACGGCGCTATTGCTATGGCAAAAGAAAACCGTTACGATCTTATCTTTATGGACCACATGATGCCCGGTATAGACGGCATAGAAGCCACCGCGCAAATCCGGGCGCTGGGAGGGGAATACTTCAGCCGGGTCCCCATCATAGCCCTGACGGCCAACGCCATTGCCGGAGTGCGGGAGATGTTTCTCTCCAAAGGCTTTAACGATTACCTCGCCAAACCAATAGAAATATCCCGCCTGAACGAACTCATGGAAAAATGGATCCCCCGTCATAAGCGATGTAAAACGGAATCGTCCGACTTTATACCGGCAGACGAAAGAGAAGAGGAGAAGGTGGAATCCCAAAACCGGTTTGACGCCGACAGAATGGTTCTGAACCGGGCGCTTCTTTTTAAGCTGCGGCAAGCCCTGGAAACAGAACATCCGGGCGCCATTGATCTTGCCATGGACGAGCTTGTCATGCTGCCCTTTGCGGCGGAAGAAAAAAACATCCTCCAGAATATTTGGGATCATATTCTTGCCTCAGAATTTAAGGAAGCGGTCG
>JAIRSL010000250.1 GCA_031255475.1 Treponema sp. | reverse complement strand
GTGACGCTTTCCGAGAGCAGGGCCAGGCCCGCCCCTCCGCCGCTCACGTCGACAAAACGGCTCATGGGGAGGGTCTGCATCTCGTTAAACCAGCGGCCTTCCGTATCGCGGGCCGGAATGAGGGGCCGCCTGTCTACGGTAAAGTGCCCCCCCGCATGGGAATAGTCCGCGGCAATGCCCGTAGGAAAGGCAGCCCGGAGGCGGTGGTTCCCGGCGGTATTATCCACTACGGTCAGGATGTCCACTCGTCCGGCCCCCTTCCGCAGGGTCAGTTCCGTATATATCCTGAGGGCCGCGGTTTCGGCGCTGCGGCGGCTCTCTCCCCGGACCCCGCAGACCGGCTCGCTCCCCGAAGCGGGAAGCTCAAACCGGTACTCCACCGCCAGGGTCGCGGCCAGGGGGCCATTTTCGGTCATCCAGATCCGGGGGGCGGCGCTTAGGGTGGTGTGAATCTGGTTTTCATAGGGCGGGTAGTAGGCCCAATAGTTCCCCACATCCCCGGCGTCTTCAAAGTAATGAAGCCCCGGAAAACGCCGGTCCCGAACCTTGTCCAGAAGATCGAAGGTCCCGTTGGGATTCACCGTTACCGCAAGGTATTCGTTTTCCAAAAAATTGTCCCCCCGGCCGATCTCGTCCCCCGAAGTTTTACGCATGGTAAGCCAGTAGTGGTGATTCCGATGGAAAGCGGTCTTGACGCATACCTGATAGGTCTTATACCCCAGGGCGGGAACCCCTTCAAACTCGATAAAACAGCGGTGCCGGTCCGTGTATGTCGGCCAGGGACGGCCTTCCATGTCGTGGGTGGGAAAATCCGCCTCCCGCCGGGAGCAGTGCTGGAGGGCGGCGGCCTTCCCCTCCCCATCCCGGACCTCTATGTCCCAGGCGGACCACTCCGCGGGGGTGTCGATGGAGAGTTCCACAACCTCACCGGCGGGCTGAAAACCGGAGTTGAACACCGTAACCAGGGCCGCGTCCGGCGGACAGGCGGAAAAATCGATCCGTTTGACAATTTCCGCGGCGCTCCGGTCGTAGAGCGTCTGGCCTAATTCTATGGCCTGGCAAAGCCGGTACTCCACATCGCAGGCGGTTTTATCCTGGGTGACGCCGTTGATGGAATCGTGGGGGTGGGACTTGAGCAGATAGGTCCAGGCCAGGGTAAAAAAACCACCGGGATATTCGGCGCCGCAGCGGGAGGCCATCACCGACAGGGGTTCCGCCCGGCGGAGGATCAGGTTTTCCGCCTGCTTGTTAAGCTGCTTCAGGTATATCCGGGAAGCCAGGGCGTTGCCGGAGCAGTCCGAAGCGGGACCGTCCCGGAGTTCCCCTTTTACCACCCGGAGGGTTTGCAGATCAAGGCCGGCGATAAGCTCGTCCCGGTACTGTTCCAGGGGGGCATTGAAGAATTCCCTGTCCGGGAAAAGTTCATTCGCCCGGCGGATAAGTTCGCTCAGGTCCGGCTGGGGGGTAGAGAAATCGCAGCCGTTCAGGAAGAGCCGGCGGGAAGGCAGGGCGGTATCATCCGTGGCGCTCCACGCCCGTTCGACGCCGGGTTTCAGGTACTCCCAGTGGCGTTCCTCACGGGACCTGATCATAAAATAATCCTCATCAACCCCCTCGCGGTCGGTCCGGTGTATGGCAACCCCGGCGGTATCGGGATGATAACGGAATTCATCGCTCAGAAAGCGCAGGCCAAAGCGGGTGTCCACATAGGCGTTAAAGAAAAAATTCGCCCGGGCAAGTTCCCCCAGGCGGCTGGTCAGCACCCGTGTACCGTCGGGGGCTTCCCAGAGGAATTCGCTTTGGGGGGCGCGTTCTTCGGACACCTTTTTCGCGCAGATGATGAAATCAATACCGAAACCCCGGTATATCTGGGGAAGCTGGGCGGTCTGCCCCCAGCCAAAGGAATTGTAGCCTATGCCCAGGCAGGCCCCGAAAGACGCGCTTAACCGGGTTCCCCGGAGCAGGTTGCGTATCAGGGATTCCCCGTCCAGGGGGTAGAGATCCGGCAGGGTATACCAGGGCCCTATAGCGATACGGCCTTCCCGGACAAAACGGAGCAGGCGTTCCCGGTCTTCCGGCTTTACCTCCAGGTAATCCTCAATGGGCGCGGCCTGGCCGTCCATCAGGAAGTACCGGTATTCGTCGTCCCGCTCCAAGACCGCCAGCAGGGTCTCCATAAACTCCACCAGAAGGATACGGTTCTTCCAGATTGGATACCGCCACTCCCGGTCCCAATGGGTATGGGGGATGATATAGCCCCGGTCTTTGCTCATGCCTTCCTCCTGTACCGGCGGCTGCCGGATTATCCGTCTATCAGTTGAAGTATCTCCGCGAAGTTCCGGCAGTACCGGTGGCACATTCCCAGAGAACCGCTCTCCCGGATGTTCCCCCCGGCTATGCCCGCCGTGTAATAGCCCGCAAGCCGTATGGCGCATACCCCCGCGCCGGAGTCCTCAATGCCCACGACCCGTTCCCGCTCTTCGGGAGGAATGTCCAGCCCGACCCGGCAGGCTTCGGCGTAGAGCCAGGGGTGGGGTTTTGCCTCAAGCTCCCCCAGGGTACCGGCGCGTCCCTTTCCCAGGGATTCCCCGGCGGTGATGATGCAGTCGTAAAAATCCTCCGGCTTCCCCAGTCCCAGGGTCTCGAAGGCGGAAAGAATTTCCGGGTACGCCTTTTGATACAAACCCGACGTAACCAGGGCGATCTTAATGTTCCGTTCTTTCAGTGCCCGGAGGAATTCCCCGGCTCCGGGCGCGGGGTTAAAGGCGTCCCGGCGGCCCCGGCCTTCCAGGATGTCCCGCATTTCCCGCCGGGCGTGATCGGCGTAAAAACCCCTGGCATCGGAAAAGGCCGCGCCGGGGGCGTATTTGGCGAGGCAGTATTGCAGGTGTTCCGACACGCTGTGGCCGGACACAAAAGGCAGGTCCGCGTCTTCCAGATGGAACCCCTCATCCCCCAGGATGCTTGCCACCGATCGTTCGATGATGCCAATCCAGAAGGACTCGCTGCGGACCGTCGTACCGTCAAGGTCCATGAGTACGGCCTTTACGGGACGTTTCAGGTTCACCGGCCGCAGAGGATAATAGGCGGGATACCCCATGCCGGACGCGACATACGCCAGGGTATGGCCCGCGCAGGCGATTAGTTCCACCTTGCCGTCCCCGGTAGATACTATGCGCGTTACGCCGTTTTCCCCGGCTCGGTGAAAGCCGTCGGCGCAGACGGTCAATTCCTTCCAGCCCAGGGAAGGGTCCGCAATCCCAAGCCCGGGCAGCGTCATATCCTTCACCGCCCGGCCCTCAGGAAAAATCGCCCCGGAATGCCGCGTCATCCTTTAACCGCGCCGCCGGTAAGCCCCCTGACCAGATACCGCTGGCAAAAGACATAGATGACGATGATGGGAACGCAGGCGATGACGCCGGTGGCGGTCATCTGCCCCCAGCGTATACCCGCCCTGGTAATGGAAGCGCTCACCCCCGCCATCAGGGGACGGGCCGCGTCCCGGTTGTTAAAGGTCATGGCCAGGATCAGTTCCTGCCAGATCGAAATAGCGGAAGAGAGGCCCACCGCCATAAGTCCGGGCTTTGACAGCGGGATGATTATATGGAAGAGGATCGTCAAATTATTGCAGCCGTCTATACGGGCCGCCTCGTCCAGTTCACGGGGAATCGTGTTGAAGTACCCCAGGAGCAGCCAGGTATCAATAGGAATTTGAATGGCCGAATACACGATGATAAGGGCCGCCCGGTTGTTCAGCAGATGCATGGCGCCGAAGCTGACATAGAGGGGAACGATCAGGGTGGTTATGGGCATGAGCTGCGTAAGGAGTATAATCCCCAGATACGCGGCCTTTCCCTTAAACTTGAAGCGGCTGATGCTGTAGGCCGCCATGGACGCGCACAACAGGGAAACGATCAGGGTTCCTATCACATAAACAACGGAATTGGCAAAGAACACCGGCACCTGCGTCCGGGTCAGGGCGTACCCGAAATTTTCGACGGTCAGATCTGCCGGGATAAGGCTGGGGGGAATCCTGAAAATCTCCCCTTCTTTTTTTAAAGAAGTGCAGACCATCCAGTAGAGAGGGAAAAGGACCGCCAGGGAAGTAAGCAGCGTCAACGCCGCGCCGGGGACAATACGGAATTTCTTTGGAGGTAAACCGTTCACAGCACACCTTCTTCGCGGAGATCGCCGAAGATCCGTTTTATATAGGGGACGCATACCAGTGACACGAGGATCAGGGATACCACCGCCAGCGCGGCGGAACGGCCGAAGTCGTTGAACTCGAAGGCAAGCCGGTACGTGTATATGGGCAGGGTTGAGGTGGCATCCATGGGGCCGCCTTTGGTGGTACTCCATATCAGATCGAAGTAGTTCAGAGTCCAGATGGTGGTAAGTACCCCGGCGGAGGCGATCACCGGTGAGAGATACGGCAAAATAATAAAAAAGAATATCCGGGGATACCGGGCGCCTTCCAGAACGGCGGATTCTATCTGATCCTGGGGTTTGCTTTGCAGGGCCGCGGTGATCATGAGGAACCAGAAGGGAACGGCCTTCCAGGTATTAACGAAAATCAGGGTGGGCATCGCGTAGGACGGATCGGACATAAAGAGGATATTCTTCTCCGTAAGGCCCAAACGCATAAGGAGAAAATTGATGATTCCCACGTCGGCCATGGTCATCCACTTCCACATCAGGGCGGTAACCACGCCGGGTATCAGCCAGGGCAGGAGCAGGATGGTCCGCATATATTTTTTGCCCGGTCTAAGATCATCCACAACAACCGCCAGGGCAATACCCAGAATCATCTGGAGCCCCACCCCCGCGCAGGTCCAGACAACCGTATTCTTCAATATAATAAAAAATTTTTCTCCCGTTAATACGGCAATGTAATTGTCGAATCCGTTAAAAAATTTATCCGGCTGTTTTAATGTCCAGCGAAAAAAACTGATGACAAAATTGTAGACAATAGGGTAACCCAGCATCAGGGCCATGATCAAAACAGAGGGGAGAAGATAGAGATAGGGCCCTATCTTTCGTTGTAATACCAGGCTTCTTTTCATATCCCGCTTCTCCCCCGTGTACCGCTATTTTTCCGAAATGATGCGGTTGATCTGGCCGGTCAATTTCCGTATCGCGTTATCGATACTCTCGCCTCCCATGACTACCTCGACCACGGTGTCATAACACGCGGCCTGGATCTCCATAAAGTAGAGGGTCTTGGGCTGAAACTGCCGGGCGTACCGGATCTGTTCCATATATACTTTATTCCGGGGATTAGCGGCAAATTCAGAGACCGCCAATCCGTCGGAGGAGGCGGGCAGGTCCGAGATTGCCGGCGCGTTGTACCTAGCGCTGCAAAGGAGTTGGGCGAACTTGACCGCCTGTTCGGGCGCCCTGGTCCGGCTGGAAACGGCAATACCGAATCCGCCGCCATAGGACCCGTTGGGAGCGGAGGCGTTCATCCGGGGTACCAGAGACTGACCGTGGAAATTCTTCTCGTATACGTTGGTTTCCACCAGGGTATTACCGATGATCATCCCCAACTGCCCTTCCACGAACAGCCTCGCCACATCGTGGTGATTCAGGTTGGCGTAATCCGGTTCAAAGGTGGGTTTTAGATCCAGGAGCATCTGCAAATAGGCCCTGAATTCCGGGGTATCCACATTGGGGGTAATGTTCCCTTCGGCGTCAACCGTGATCACCGAGCCGTTGCTGGCGTTAAAGGCGGCCTGCATGGGGAATTCCTTGAGCCCCAGATCCAAACCAAACCCATATTTCCCGGTCTTCTGGGTGATTGTGTTGGCATAACTTACCAGTTCCGCCCAGGTTGTCGGGGGTTTATCGGGGTCCAGTCCGGCCTGGGTAAAAATGTCCTTGTTGTACCAGAAGATCCGGCAATCGGTGGTAAAGGGAATGGCCACATGCTTTCCGTTCCACAGGTACATAGCCGTTACGCCGGGAAAGAACTGCTCAAAATAAGCCGCTCCGGTATACGGGGACAGATCCAGCAGATTGCCGCTGTTGGCAAAGGCGGGAACATCCGGATTATTAACGAAAAAAACATCCGCCGGATTGCCGCTGGCAAACATGGTCCTGTTTTTCTGTTCCCAATCCCCCCAGGGATCGGACTGAATCTCTATCCGGTAACCGGGATTCTCGGCCTCAAACTGGGCCTTGGCATCGCCGTAAGCCTTTGCCCAGGGTTCCGTGGCAACCCAGTCGGAGAAGCCGTAAAATGTCAGGGTTACCGTACCGGGGGCCGCGGGTTTCACCTCGGACTTGCCGCCGCCAAATACCGGCAACGTTACAAGGCATAAGGCCAGGCATAACGCCGGAATAAACCGTAATGTGTTCTTCATATTTCCTCCTGAAAAATTTATTACAATTAGTGTAGCGGTGAAACGGCGTATTTTATAGCGGACCGACGTTGTTTTTTTTGTGATTTTCTACACTCTTTCCGTAGGATGGAAACAAA
>JAIRSL010000175.1 GCA_031255475.1 Treponema sp. | reverse complement strand
ATAGTAGAGTTGTTTAAAAACCTCAAGTTTTTAAACAACTTCCATTAAAAATGTGGTTTTGTAAGGCTTTAGCCTGAAAAACCACAAGACTTGTTTGACAACCAACCGGGTTGTTAAACAAGTCTAGTATAAAGACGTAACACAAAACCGAAGAAGATACACGAACCATTAAATTATCGGGAATTCCGGAGCTTACGACAGAACGCCGGCTATGCCGTCCGCCATGGCCTCCAGTATGATTTTGCAGGAAGCGGCCCCCGCGTCATACACCCCTTTCGAGCGTTCTCCAAGCCTGCTGGATCTGCCGAATTTCGCTTCCAGATCTTTGGTGGATTCCCAGCCCCTTTGGGCGGCTTCCTTAAGCAGCGAAAGAGCCGCCGGAAGTTCCGTTCCCTTTTCCGCCGCCTGATCCATGGCCTCGCAGACCGGGGCGAGGGTGTCCACCAGGGTCTTGTCTCCGGGGCGGGCCTCCACAATTTCGTAAAGCCCCAGAAGCCCGGCCCGCAGCATTGCCGCCAGTTCCGCAACGCCGATCCGTTCCTTGGCCGCTCCGGTCTCCGCCATCTGGCTGAAGATCGTTCCGTATATGGGGCCCATGGAACCGCCTATTTTGCTGAAAAGGATCGCCCCCAATTCATCAAGCCCCTCGGTAAAGCTGATATCCCTTTCACCGATGCTTTCAGCGAAGAGGGTAAAACCCTTGTTCATGTTTGCGCCGTGATCCCCGTCCCCGATAAGGCCGTCCAGTTCGGAAAGGTAATCTTTGTTCCCCTGTACCGCCGCAACCATTTTGAGGAGTACAGGTTTGCCGTCTCGATTGGAAAATTCCGCCATAGGAGTACCGCCTCTTACCTTTGTTTAAGGCCCACGCTGTAACAGGGCATGTCGAGAAGCTCTTTAAGCTCCCCGTCAAGTTTCATTACCGTCAAAGTGGCGCCCATCATTTCAAGGGAGGTAAAATAGTTCCCCACGTAAGACCGGTACACCTTTATTCCCGCCTCCTCAAGGATCTTCCCCACTTCGTCGTAGAGGACGTAGAGTTCCATTATCGGGGTGGCCCCCAGGCCGGAGACAAGCACCGCCGTCTCGTCCCCCGCTTTGAAGGGCAGATCCGGAAGGACAATACCGGTCATCCGCTTCGCGAGCCCCGCCGCGTTTTCCAGAGGACAGATCTCAATACCCGGTTCCCCGTGGTGGCCTATGCCCAACTCCATGGTTCCCGGCTTAATCTCAAAGTTAGGATGCCCCACGGCGGGCAGGGTACAGGGGCTCAGGCCGATTCCCACACTGCGGGTTGAGTCAATGGCTTTCCGCGCCGCGCCGACCACCTCGTCCAGGCTTGCCCCCTGGGCGGCCCTGGCCCCTCCGGCTTTCCACATCAGCACTTCCCCGGCCACACCCCGGCGTTTGGCCGCCTGATCTTTCGGGGCGGAAGCCGCGTCATCGTTGGCTACAACGGTTTTTACCTCAATACCCTCTTTGGCCGCCATTTTCACGGCCATCTTTACGTTCATGTTGTCCCCGGAGTAGTTGCCGTAGAGACAGGCTACGCCTTTGCCCTGATCCGCCGCTCTAAAGGCGTCGAGAAAAGCGGCGGCGCTGGGGGAGCTACAGATCTCGCCAACCGCAACGGCGTCGCAAAGATTCTCCCCGATGTAGCCGATAAAAGCCGGTTTGTGCCCGCTGCCGCCGCCGGTAACCACCCCCACGCGGCCCGAAGGCATATCCGACCGTTTCAGAACCCGGGGATTATCCGTCCCGGCGACGATTTCCGGATGGGCCCTGAGAAAACCCTTGAGCATTTCATCGACAATATCATCAGGATTATTCAAAATACGCTGCATGGTTCCTCCAACTATGTCCAATACACCTGAGGCTTTCCCAAAACTTCAGCTTTTGGGAAATGCTCACCTATTTAATGGTATAGCCGCCGTCAACCAGAAGGTTATGGCCGGTTATCATAGCCGCGGCGTCGCTGCAGAGAAAACCGATAATGGCGGCAATCTCGTCGGGTTCGGCAAAGCGTTCCGCGGGAATCTCTTTTTTGAAAGCCTCCCCCACCGGCCCGTCCCAGGCCTTGTGACCCAGTTCCGTAAGCACCACCGTGGGAGACACGGCGTTGACCCGTATCCCGTATTTACCCCATTCCATAGCCAGCACCTTGGTCATGGCGATAACGCCTCCCTTGCTGGCGCAGTAGGCCGCGTGCCGATCCAGGGCGATAACTCCGGCCTGGGACGCCATGTTGACGATACTGCCGGGCCGTTTGTTTTCAATAAGCCAGGCCCCGAAAGCCTGGGCCATCATGAAACTGGCCTTAAGGTTGATGTCCATAGTGCTGTCCCAGAAATCCTCGCTCAGAAGTTCCGCTTTTTCCAGGGCCACGATTCCCGCGCTGTTTACCAGGATATCCGCGCCCCCAAAGGCCCGCTCCGCCCCCTCAATTACCTTTTTCCGGTAGGCCCGGTCACGGACATCCCCCGGAAGGCCGATATTTTTGGCGCCCAGTTTTTTCGCGACACCGTCCACCTCGTCCTTCAGATCCGCAAGCACCAGGTTCACCCCTTTCCCGGCGAAGAATTCCGCCGCGGCCCGGCCTATGCCGGAGGCTCCTCCGGTGATAATGGCGGTTTTACCGGCAAGCGAAAAATCAACGCCCGAACCATGATACGGTATCATATTACACTCCCCGCTTACTTAAAGTTCTCTTTTTCCAGATTGAGGATCTCCGCCACCTTGGGGGAGGAGGGGCCTTCCTGGAATTCCAGCCCCACCCACTCGGCCAGGATCGCCTTGGCAAGCTCGCTTCCAATGACCCGCTCGCCGAAACAGGCTACGTTGCCCTTATTGCTCAGAATAGAGCGGCGGGCGGAAAAGATATCGTGGCACACCGCGGCGCGGATTCCTTTGAACTTGTTGGCGGACATGCACATCCCAATCCCGGTTCCGCAGATCAGAACCCCCCGTTTTTTATAGGCCGATTCGATGATCTTCCCGCATACCCTGGCCGCCACAACGGGGTAGGCGGTTTTGTCCTCTTCATGGGATATCCCCACATCCTCCACGGCGAAGCCCATGTCCTGCAGGAGCTTTTTCAGCGTGTTTTTTAAATTAAGCGCCGCCTCGTCGCAGCCTATGACAATATCCCGCATGGTTCCTCCTGTTGGGCTGTAGGTTTTTTCCGGTTAACGGGGCTCCCCGCCGTTTTACTGGGCGGGGATCGAAGCGTAGGGGCCTCCGCTCTTCAATTCTTCCATGAGTTCCCTGGTTTTGAGGGCGGCGGCGGGAAAATCCCGCAACTGGTTGACAAGGGTGGTAATCTCGTCCAAAAGACTGCTGGTCTCGAAGGTTCTGCCCAGGTACATATACTCCCCCCGGACGGCTTCCAGTACCGCGGCCGCCTGGTCGTCCCTGCCGGTGGCGCAGAGCTCCTCAAGCTCCACCAGACGGGAGAGGAAGGGCTCGATGAACGCGTCATCGACTTTTTTAAGCAGCACCGTCGGCCTGACCGGTTTGGCGATATAATCCCGGGCTCCCGCGGCAATGGCCCTGGTAATGAACTCCCGGGTCGCCGTGGCGGTAACAAAAATAACGGGGATATCTTGCCATTCGCCGCTTCCCCGCAGCCAGGCGAGGAATTCAAAACCGTTCATCTCCGGCATATCTATATCCAGGAGGATCAGATCCACCCCCGTCCGCGTCAAGACCTGTTTCGCCGCGTCCGCGGACTTCGCAAGACAGAGTTCGTATTGATCTTTCAGGATCAGTTTGATGGTGAGCAGCATTTCGGACACGTCGTCCACAGCCAGAACGGTCCGTTTACGGGGGGGCGGCGATTTGTGAATGACCGGGGTCAAAACAATCTCCTTTTATTCGAGTATAGCAGGCCCCTGTTTTGCCTGTCAAGGGCTCTTTCCCCTTCCTGACAAAAATCCCGTATTCCGTTATGATGGGCCCATGGAACACACCGGAACAGGGAGCCTTGCGGCGGAACGGCGGATGGCGGCGCTGGAGGCGAAGATCGCCGAGCAGGAAAGCGCCCTTCTTCGGATTACGCAGGAAAAGAACAAACAGGATAAATACCTGGGCATGGTTATGGAGAACAACCAGCAGGTAATTTTGTTGATGGATCGGGAGTACCGCGTCGCCTACTGTACCAAGAATTTTTTGGAGCGGGCGGGGATTCCCGGTTTCTCCGCGGTGAACGGGCTGCGCATTCCGGATATCCTGGAGCGGTACTACAGCGAGGCCATTTCCCGGAAGATTCAGGAACTCATTTCCCAGGCGGAGAAGACCCGCAAGACCGCCGTTTCTCCCGTGGCGGTATTCAGAAAATTTGAAAAAAACCCCCGCTACTACAACGCTTACGTTACGATTCTGGAGGACGCCGAAGGGGGAACCGACGGGGTAATGCTCCTCTTCGCCGATATCAGCGGCCTGAAGAACGCGCTGGACGCGGCGGAGGCGGCAAGCCAGGCGAAGAGCGATTTCCTCGCGAAGATGAGCCACGAGATCCGCACCCCCATGAACGTCATTATCGGCATGAGCGAGCTGGTGCGGACCGATAACCTTGATGAAACCCAGCGGACTTATTTCGGAAATATCAACGCCATGGCCAAATCGCTGCTCAGGATCATCAACGATATTCTTGACTTTTCCAAGATCGAGGCCGGCAAGTTCGATCTGCTGCCGGTGCATTACGACGTGTGGGCGCTTTTTGACAGCTTCTGCTCCATGCACCGTTTCCTCGCGCAGGGGAGGGGCCTTGAGTTCCACGAAACCCGGTCCGCCGACATCCCGCAGTATCTCTACGGGGATGAAATCCGCTGCCGGCAGATATTCGGCAATATTCTGAACAACGCCATTAAGTACACCCGGCGGGGAAGCGTAAGCTTTACGCTCCGCCGGGGGGGCGCGGCCGGGGACGCCGAAGGGCGGGACTACCTTATCGCGGAAGTTGAAGACACGGGAATAGGGATAAAACAGAAAAATATCCGGCGGCTCTTTGGTTCCTTTGAACAGATCGACAGAAGGAACAACCGGGGAATCCAGGGCACGGGCCTCGGTCTGGCCATTGTGAAGAATCTTGTCGATATGATGGGCGGTTTTATCCGCGTGGAAAGCGAATACGGCAAAGGCTCCCGTTTTACCGTGTATATTCCCCTGGTGCCCGGCGATCCTTCCCTGGTGGAGTCTTCCGGCGACGGGGCGGATTATGTAATGGCCGCCGGGGACTTGAACATCCTCCTGGTGGACGACACGCCGGAGAACCTTACGGTGGCTCAGGGTTTCCTGGCTGCCCACGGGATGCGGGCGGAGACGGCGGCCGGCGGCGAAGAGGCTCTGGCCCGGGTGCGGGCAAAGGCCGGGGAGGGTTCGTATTACGATCTTATCCTGATGGATTATATGATGCCCGGCATGGACGGCATGGAGACGGCGCGGCGCATCCGGGAGATGGAACGGGAATGGCAGGCCCAGGGCGCCCTTCCCCAGGGCCCGGCTCCCATTGTAGCCCTTACCGCCGCTGCCGGGGAAGCGGCGGGCCTCTTTGCCTCGGGGATGAACGGCTTCCTGGCCAAGCCCCTGGAACGGAAGCAACTCAACGGGATCCTCGCCAAGTGGCTTCCCCCCTCAAAGCTGCGGAGCCTGGCCGGGCCGCCGGAACCTCAGGACCCGGAAGCCTCCGTTCCGGAGGGGCTGCGGCGGATTGAAGGCCTGGCGGTGGAAACGGGAATCGCCAACACCGGCGGCACGGTTTCAGGCTACCTCCTCGTTTTACGGCAGTTCTGCGCCGGCCTCGACCAGGGCATTGCCGGAATCCTTGGCGCGGCGGAACGGGACGACTGGGAAAATTTCGTTGTGAAAGTCCACGGTTACGCCGGGGTGATGAACACCATCGGCATAAAGTCCCTGGGGGACCAGGCCCGCCGGCTGGAACACGCGGGGAAGGCCGGCGACATCGCTTTCTGCCGGTCCGGGGCCGATCCCTTCTGCGACAGCCTCCTCCGTTTCCGGGAAGATCTGGTAAAAGCAGGCGCAACGGCCGGCCCCCGGAAACCGGGCCCGGCTTCCGGGGCCCCGGCGGACGCGGGGGAACTGGTCAAACGGCTTGAGGCCCTCAAGGCGGCCTGCGAGACGTACCGGGACAGCGAGATAGAACGGGCCGCGGAAGGGCTGCGGGACATGGCCGGAGAGGCCGCCGGCCTGGAGGAGATTCTGCGCCTTATAGAGGCCTTTGATTACGCCCAGGCCCTGGAAAAAATAGAAACGTTTCTAATACGCCCTGAATGAAAAAACTCCGTTTCCCCGGGTATCCGTAAGTCTTGTTTAGGAGCCCGAATGGGTATAGACTAAAGGTATCGGGCGGGAGTGATGAAGACGCTTAAAAAACTTATAAATAAATACATATTTTCCGACGAGCTTCCCCTGAACGCCAGGATGATCAACGTTATATGCCTCGTGGGCATAGGGGCTTCCCTGCTGACGATGCTTGTCCGGATCATCACGGGCTTCGACATTTTCCTTATGTTCATCATAGCCGGCATTGTTTTTTCAATCGGCGCTTTAATGTTTATCTGCAACTATTTCCACCGCTACATTCTTGGAACCTGGATAGCCCTGCTGCTGCTCTGCGATGTCTTCTTTCCCGCGGCCTTCTTCTCCCTCAGCGGGAAGGAGGGCGGCATG
>JAIRSL010000132.1 GCA_031255475.1 Treponema sp. | reverse complement strand
AACGGTACGCCCAAGATCAGGCTCAATCTTAAAAACAAAAGTTCCCTTGACCGGTATGCGGACTATTCATCCGGCAGTCAAAGTAAAACCCTTTATTTTACCTACACGATACA
Source organism: Treponema sp. (assembly GCA_031255475.1). GTDB lineage: Bacteria > Spirochaetota > Spirochaetia > Treponematales > Breznakiellaceae > JAIRLK01. The sequence continues at coordinate 4,098 of JAIRSL010000132.1, read as the reverse complement.
GGACGGTGATTTTACCCCCCAAACCAATCCGCTGGATGTAACAGGCTTTGATACATCGGCCGGGCATTTCAGCTTTCATGATCCATACGAGATAGTCAACATCGACAATGAAGTGAAGGTTCCTTCCGATCCGGAAGCCCGCTTGGGGGGGCAAAAAAACATCTATGTGGTCAGCGGCAAAGCCCGGGTGTCGTCCGCCACGCTGGATAAAGGGGGACGGCTGACCGTGGAATTCGCCTGGCCGGAAAATCCTTTTTCCTGGAGCCTGGTCAGGGGAAGCGGCGATTTGAAGCTGGCCGTCAGGGAGAGCGACTACCGCGTCCCTTCGGTGATCACCGAAACCAGGTACAGGAGGCTGGGGCTGGAAGACAACAATCCCTATTATGAACGGACCATCAACGGCGCCTTCTCCTCCGGCATCACGGATACGAATCCGAAATACGTCCTCCGCTTTGATCTGGATACCGCCACATTTGGAATCTCCGGCAATTCTTCCTCCACGAATGAAATGAAAAACCTGCGGCACGATATCAGAACCAGAGAAACCATCACCCTTTCGGCCTTTGCCTCTCAGATCAGCCTGTCTTCCCATACGATGACGGTTAATCTTGGCGAACTTCTGCCCGTCCGGGGAGTGCGTTACGGACTTAACGTTGACAGCGGTTTTCTCAAAGACAGCCTGGCGGGAATTGACCTTGACGCGATGGCGGAAGAAATGGTTTATCCCGGCGTTGAAAAGCCTTTTTTCCGCGTCGAAAAAAAAGACGAGGAATATGATTCCGGTAAAAGGCAGGCAAAACAGCCTGCTGTCGCCCGGGTCAAACTGGACTCCCGTACCCCCGACGCGGAGATACAGTATACAGATCCGGGGCATCCGGATTCCTATACCAGCGATTATGCGGAAAACCACCTGCTTGAACAGGTGGCGGTAGACGGGCGGTGGCACCTTGCGCCCCAGCCGCGGCCGGAGGATATTAACGCGGTGGGCAATAAGGCAAGCCTGCCTGAGCCGCGGGCGAACAAACTGCCCGCGCTCCATGAGCCCCGAAAAAACGACAGCCGGACAAAAAAATATACCGGGGAATTCACCATCGGAAACGAAAATTACGCCATGGGAGGCATGGTCTACCGTCTTGCCGCCGTGGCTTATTCCAAAGCGGAACCGGATACCCCTTCCGATCCGTCCTACGAGGTCGCCTACCGTTCGGTTCTGGTGTTTAACAATACGGAGGTCGAAAAAATTTCCTCCGATATCGGGCAGACCGTCCGGCTTGACGGTTATAACGGAGACTCTAACCCTTCCATATTCAGTTTTCCCGGCCCCTACCGGGACGGCAGAAACCTCAGGATTTGGCTTATGGGCGGCGATTCCGTCAGCGGTTTTGTCGTTACTCCCGGTTTTCCCCTGGCCTGGGATGCCAATAAATATCACGGTATCCGGCTTATGACGCCTATCGGTTCAACGGGAACAAGCGGCGGCAACTACGATAAATATACCCGCATCGGCTCGCACATCAATAACAATGACGTAACGCTTGAAACGAACCTGACATACGAGCGGGACGTTCCTTCATCGTATAATACCAAGGGAACCTACACCTGGTATTGGATCACCTGGAAGCTGGGAAACGCCGCCTATGTTCAATTCCAGCGGAGGGCAATTAACGATTCCCGCGGTTCCAATGATCCCCTGTTCGACACCCGGTACATAAGCGATCTTAAACAGGGATGGAATGACTACAAGGAGTATTATCCGGTATTTCCCGGGGAAACGCGGGTGGTAAATCCCGTAACGCCCTATTGGTATCGTGACGGCCAGATATACCAATATTACAAAATTTTAAACAAGAGGGACTCTTCAACCAGGTGGCATCCTATTAAAGGCTGAGAGGTATAGCGATGAAACATAGAGTATGGATACTGTTATTCTGGGGGCTGTTGATTCCGGCCCTCCATGCAGGCGGCGCAAAAGAAACCGAAACCGTCGTTCCCGCCGACGGGGCCGCTTTTTCGGAAGATCTGGACATCAGCGGAAAAAAACCGGGAAAGTATAACTTTTTTATTCAGGCCCGGGATCAGGGGGGGAATACCGCCGTGGCGGGGCCCCACAATATTTACATCGATCCCCTTTCGGATCTTCCGGTTCCCCGGCTCATCAATCCCCATGAGGGAATGCGGGTTTCCGGGAGCCTTAATGTGATGGGCGCCTGTACCGATGATGACGGAGTTCAGTGGGTGGATCTGATCTTCAACAACGATGAAAGCACCCGGGTCCGGGCCGCGGGGGGAAAATTCTTTTCGTATAATTACGACACCTCGGATCTTCCCGACGGATTGTATACCATTACCGCCCTGGCGGCGGACATCAACGGCCTTGAAGAAATCGGCGGCCGGCGGCATCTTTCCACAATCTCCTGGCATCTGGACCGGCGGCCCCCGGAGATTAACCTGACCAGCCACGAAACCGGCGCCCTGGTTCACGGCCGGATAAATGTCGAGGGGACGGTTCGTGACGGGAACGGCGTGGCGGCCCTTGAAATTTCCGTCGGCGGGGACGGGCCTTTTGTTCCGGTCAGGATGAGGGAACAGAAAAAAACAGGAATTGTAAATTTCGGCTATACCATTGATACCACCAAACTTCCCAACGGGCCCGCGGTGATCCGCTTCCGGGCCCGGGACAAGCAGGGCAGCGAAGGGATCTTCACCGGCCTTTTGTCGGTGGACAACAACGAGCCGGAACTGGCGCTCCTTTACCCCCGGCCGGAAGACGGGCCGGTGAACGGGATTTTTTACGCCGCCGGGATTGCCCGGGACACGGCCGGCCTGGCATCCCTTTCCTGGGAACTGGGTAAAGAAAAAGGGGACTTCGAGTTGGTTACGGGAAACCCCTACTGGGCGAAGGAATTTGACATCCGGGGCCTCAAGGCAGGTTCGGTGGATCTGGTGATCCGGGCGGTGGATCTTTCGGGGAATACGGCGGTTCTGAAACGGAAAATTCAGGTGGATCAGAAGGGGGATCTCCCCCGGCTCAGCCTGACAAGCCCGGCGGCGAAAGCCGTTTTTCAGGGTTCCCGGATTCCCCTGACCGGTACGGTGGAAGACGATGACGGCATTGAGGGGATCTATTATTCCCTGGACGGGGGAGCGCCGGAATTTATTCCCGCCAAAGGCGGCCCCTTCCAAACCCTGCTCCCCGGCGCGGCCGATGGGGTTCACAGCCTAAAAGTCTGGGCCCGCGATATTACGGGCCTTGAAAGCGCTCCGGTGGAGATCAAAAATCTGACCCTCGCCGGTAACGCTCCCGGCGTTTCTTCAGGCCCCCCTGCCCTGAGCCTTGACGAAGGGCTGGACGGCTCCTGGGTACGGAACGAGGTATCCCCGGCCCTTAAAACCGGAAGCGGTGAAGATGTCCCGGCCCTGGAATACAGCGCCGATCTGGGACAAACATGGCAGCCTTTGGGAGAGACCATCCCCCTGGAGACGTTCCCCGACGGCTATATCGGCATTTTGATCCGGGCCCCGTCCTCCGGGGCGGCGGATTATCTTGTTTTTGGGGTGAATAAAGATACCGTTCCCCCGGAGCTTCTGGTAGCGGCCCCGGCGGCGGGGGATCAGGTAAACGGCCTGATCCTTCTGGCCCTGCGGGTGCGGGAAAAAGGCCGGCTTCAGACGGTAGAATTTAGCCCCGCCCCCGATGCCCCGGAACGGACGAGCCTGGAAGCGGCGCCTTTTATCAGCCTTTTGGTGGGAAGCGAGGATCTGCCCTTAAGCGAAACCATGGAATTTTTCTTTGCCGACGCCGCGGGGAACCAAAGCGTTCTGAACGCTTGGCCCTTTGTGATTGACCGGGAAACGGATCTGCCCGTGGCGGAAATTAACCTTCCCGCCGAAGGCCAGGTCGTCAACCAGGATTTTGTGATCTCCGGCATCGTTTATGACGATGATCAGGTCGTCCGTATCTGGTACCGTTTTGACGAGGGCGAAGAAATTCCCCTGGAGGCGGTTAATTCCTACACCATCCCCGCGGCGCTGGAAAACTTTACGGATAACGAACATACGGTAAGCGTCAGCGCCGAGGATCTTTACGGCCTCCGGGGG
>JAIRSL010000028.1 GCA_031255475.1 Treponema sp. | reverse complement strand
ACGTTGCCGGCAACGTGGTAGAAGATTTCGATTATCCCATAAACCTGATGTTCTCATCTTCAATGCCCTTGCTTTCCGGCCCCTTTGAGGATGTGGTGAAGGCGATGGGGGAGACCCTGCAACGCATTTAAGGAAGCCCGCGCCCGGCGGGGCGGCCCGGGATTCGTTTCCCTACTTCATGGCGAAACTAAATTTAACCAGATCGCCCCGCCAGAGGGTGTGGGAATATTCAAGGGGCACTTCGTAGGGAAGGAAGGATATGCTGGTAACCGCCATGATGGGTGTTTCGGAACTGACCCCCAGGATCGGTATCGTCTCCATGCCCAGGCTGATCGCTTCAATGGTGTTTTGAATATTAACCGGCGAAAGGTTATACCGTTTTGCCAGGGTCACGCTCAAATGATTGTCGATGAGGCCCTTTTCCACGATGCCGGGAACCAATTCCCGGGATATCCAGGATTCATTCAGGGCAATGGCGGCGTTATTATAAAAAAACAGGCGCTTGATGTAGGCAAGGGACTGGCCGGATGTCAATTTCAGGGCGGTGTTAATTTCCGGTATCTCGGCAACAAATTGTAGATCGAGAATTTCGGAATCGAAGCTGATCCCCCGCTGCCCCAGTTTCGCGCACAGAACAGAGGGCAGACTGAAGTCATGGATAACCGGCTGGGGAACTTTTTGCACAAAAGTACCCAGCCGTTTTTTCCGGCTTATAAGATTCTCCTTTTCCAGCGTATCCAGGGCCTGCCGTACTGTTACCCGGCTTACCCCATATTCGGAAGCCAGGGATTCTTCCTTAGGTATTTTAGCGCCCTCGGCCCAGTCGCCGCTTATTATTTTTTTTCGCAGTATCAGGGTAAGCTGATGGTACACCGGAATTGGAGATTTCTTGTTGATTATCATCATAGCGCCACCATAGATGTCGTCATTATGGGCCGGGGAACGTTCCCCCTTTGAACAAGGTTACGATTCCGTCCCTGATTACTGTCCCGCCACGGTAAATCCGTTTGCCACAATGGCGCCTTCACCAACCACAAAGCCGGCGCCCCCCGATGAATAACTTTCATCCGTGCCGGAACAAACTTCCCTGCCGTCCACATACATGATAAGCCTGGTTCCCCGTACTTCAAAGGCGACGTCATGCCAATCCCCCTCGTGGTATGTTGTATCACTTGAGGCCAGCGTATCTACCCGGGCCCCGCACCGGCGTATGATCCGCATGGCTCCGTCCGTAAATACAGCGGCGTAATACCGCCGGTGTCCCTTGCTCCGCGCCACAAGGCCGGCATAGGCGGCATGCACAAATTGTATGCGCGAGGATACCGTGTAATTATCCCATTCCCTGCTGCCGATAGTCACGAGGCCGTTGTCTTCGGGATGGGATATGGCCAGGGTGGCCAGATAGTCGGGGCCCGTATGTTTGGCGCTGCTCATAAAAGCCATCATCCATTTGGTGCGGGTCACAAAAGGGTTAATGTCAGGGCTCAACTCTTTTGCGGTACCCAGATGGAAGAAGCGCGGGCTCCCTTTCCAGTCCAGGGTTTTAAGGCACAGCTCACCGTCACAGCGTCTGTCGGCAACCAGTTCCAGGCCAAAACGATATATGGCGCGTCCGTTTGTCTGTGGTATTTCCCATTCGACCCGGGTCTCACCCTTCTGTATTCCATAGCGCCGCTCACTCTTTATCGTGGCGATTTCGTCCTTGTGGTCGTAATAATCGATAAAAAAGCGCACGTCGGGATTGAGGTCCTGTTCGCTGGTGAAAACGGCCTGTACCGTCTGCGTTGAATACAGCGAAGGGCTGGCATACACCTCAAAATAGCTGGTACCGGCCGCGGCCCGGGGGGACGGATCCACATAGGTTTGAACGGAAACGCTGCCGGTAATACTCCCGGAGACGCCGCGGTAACGGATGATAAGGCCGGGATCCCGGGGGGCCCCGGATTTTTCATCCGCCCCCCTGTGGTTCTCCAGGCTTTGTACCGCCTGCATGAAGGACCGGTCCGGGTGTATAAGAAAGCCCTGCGTTGAACCCCGATACTCGAAAGCGAATTTCTCATGGGGAATACCGAGGGCCCCGGGGTCTTCCCTGTTGAGTACCGCGGCGGCCTTAAGAATCTTGCGGCTCTCCTGGACCGCGTCAAAAACGCAGTCGCCCCCGTCGGTACTTACCACAAACATACGGTCGGCCACCGGCCTGCGCAGATCCGCATCGGCGTCAATCGCGTCCAGGCCGAGCCGTATCGCCTGCAAACAACCGGCATTACCGGCATTGCAGTCCGTGTCCCATCCCGCCGATGTGGCGATAGAAATACTTTTACGGAAATCATCGCCGCCGAATTTCAGCGCCATGATCAGGGCAAGATGATTGGTAACCATGGGACAGTTACCCCGGTACCGTGCGTAGCTATGATGTTTTTCTATCCAGTCCCTGACGGTGCGCCAGTCATCGTTTTCGTCACATACCCGAATGATATCGTCAAGGAGGGCGTTCAGCATACGTCCGCTCTCGTTGTCCGCGATGAATTGGCGTCCCTCACGCAGCAGCGTATCAAGATTTTTTTCGTCAAAGGCCATCGCTTCCATGGCGGCGAGAAACACGGCGGCTTCTACCGCGATTCCGTCATGGCTTACCACGGCGGCCTCCCTTGCCATTTTTGCGGCCCGGGAAGGGTTGCCGGGGTTCACCATCGCCCAGGTGTCTAT
>JAIRSL010000312.1 GCA_031255475.1 Treponema sp. | reverse complement strand
TGTAGTTCCAAAAAAGTTACGCCCCGGTCAAAATCCTGTTTCGATATGTTATGACACGCATGAAACAGTAACTTCTTCGCCCCGGTTTCCTCGGCTATGGTGTCTGCCATGCGCTCATTGGAAAGCTCAATGTGAAAAATCACGGGAATATTTTCCGCCCTAATCTTGTTGATTAGAAAGGCAACAGTCGCCGCGCTCGGCTCGGTCTCGGTGGAGCAGCCGGGGAAGGCGGCAAAATAGGTCAGCCCGTAGGCGTCCGCAAAATAGCGGAAGGGGAAACGGTCGCCAAAAACAATGGTTTTGCTCCTTGCGGCGTCCACCACCGACTGAAACTCCCTGTCCAGTTCGTCAAGCCGCGCAATATACGCCTGAGCGTTTTGCCGGAAAAAAGCCGCGGCCCCGGCATCCGCTTCGCAAAGCGCGTCCGCTATGACCCGCACAATGCGCTGCGCGTTTTTGGGAGAAGTCCACACGTGTTCGTCATAGACGACTTCTTCCTCGTGGTCATGTCCGGCAAGAGTTTCCGCGATTTCCCCCGCCGAAGCGTTGGCGGCAAAATACATGGCCGCCCAGCCGGCGCGTTCCAAAAGTTCGGCAAAACCGCCGCCGCCGTATTTAAGATGGATATGGGCAACTCCTTCATGTTCATGTTCCTCGTGATGTTCTTCTTCATCTTCATCGCCGTCGCCGTGGTCATTGAGCATGATATAGGCAGGAAAACTGTTATCCGGCGCATTTATTTGATAGTTATACCAAACAGAAGGGCCATGTTCGCTTTCCGCAATTTCATATCCACGATAGGTATATGCGGCGGCACGGTTCCCAATGGTAAGCGTATTTCCGGTGATAGTAATAGAATCATAATCGGAAGCCCATGCGGAACGTATGATTGTTTTGGCCTCCGCAGCGGAGATTCCTTCTTCTTCGGCGTAGTGCGCCAGGTATGAATCAAGGGAACCGTTATTTACCAGGGAAATACCCGACTTCCACGATCCTGAAAAATCACTTAAAGGGCGATCTTTTATCTTTGACGGATCGAATTCGCCGTGGTCATGACCGTGATCATGTTCATCGTCTTCCATGCCCTCGACGATTTCTTCTTCCACCACATCAACGGCATCCATCATGCGGATAATCTTCTTGTTTGAGATGTCCATTGATTCAAGAACCCGGTCAACCCAGGCGCTGTTTTCGCCGCCGACGTAAATGAATATATCGCAGTCCTGAATTTTGATAATATCCCTGGGAGAGGGTTCAAAGGAATGGCTTTCCGCGCCGGGGGGCAGCAGCATGGTAAGATTTATCCGGTCCCCGGCAATCTGCCGTACAAAATCATACGCCGGAAAATTGACTACCACAACATCCGGTTTTCCGTTATCAACCGTCCTTTCTTTTTTCCCAACCGCAAACAGGGTACATACGGACAGAAACAGTGTAATTACTATGAACAATAAACGCTTCACATTATGCCTCCAAATATGGTCTTCACATTTCCTCCGGAATGGATGTGTGAGGAAATGAACTTGCTAAACAAGTTTGGTATAAATGAGTGTTCCAAAACTTCACTTTGGAACAGCCCCGGATGATATATCCTCCGTATATCATCGCTTATATATGTCAACGAAACAATTAAAACCACTGATAATGTTCATAAGTTCATTTTTATCTTTAACCGCACCGAACTTAAAGGGATAAAACGGAACACGGCACAATTCAAAATAAGGGCGGCCAAAAAAAGAACCGCCGAAGGAAGGCCGGGAAAAAACACGGGATATTTGGGCTGCCGGAAGCAATTCTCCGCCCTTTGTATCAAAAGGCATACGGGACAGTCCGGGCCGTGGCAGTCATGATCCGGATCCGCGGCGGGGACGGTTTCCGCAACGAAGGAGGCCATGATAAAACAGAACGAAAGGCGCAGCCACAAACATCGAGGACCGCTCATGACGCGCGCCCCATAACTCAGAGGACGGCCGCACATTTTTTGCAAGTCCCGTAAAAAACAGTTTTAAGCATGTTAATTTGAAAATTATGTTTACTAAGAAGGTGCCCTTCGATTTCATCCAGAAAATCGCAGTCCATGTGGATAAGGCTGCCGCAAATTTCGCATTTCAGATGAAAGTGCCCCCGGCAATTTGTCCCGTTGTCTATATATTGATAACAGGCGCTCTTATCCTCGTGCAGGACATATTTACGGATTTTCCCCTGAGCCGCCAGTTTTTCAAGATGCCGATAAACCGTGGTCTGCCCTATCACATCTTCCGTATCCTCAAAGTGGCGCACTATCTGATTAACCGTTACATGCCCGCCCTCCAGGGACTTCATATAATCGAGTATGCGCTGCCCCTGCCGGGTATGATAATTTGCCGGACGTTTACGAACCATGAATCCAGCGTATCATACCGTATTGATAATTGTCAATATGAAAATGAATGTTATTTTCATTTTTAGGAAGCCGGCCGTGCCGGAATGTCCGGATTTACGTTCTGTCCATTGAGCCTGCCGGGGGAAGGGCAAACCTCACGTCCCGTTCCCCGTCCTCCGATAATTAACCCATGGGACGCGCCTTTTCCCTTATTCCGGCTTTCCTTCTGGTTTCCGCCCTGGCCGTTTCGGGTCAGGAAGCGCTGCGGGGAGACGTATGGGTCGATCTGGAACCGGTATACGCCCGGTATGTGGACGAACCGCAGCCGCAGGATGCCGCTCAAAAGCGCGCGGCAGCCCAAAGGTCGGCTTTGGAAGAGGCGGCCATGCTGTATTCCGCCATGATCTACGGGTGGTCCTTTAACTACGAAATCGGAGAAAAGGCACGGGGAATCGCGGAACAATTCGAGCTTACCCCCCTGGGAACCGTGTCGTTCGGGGATCCGGGGCTCCGGGCCACGGATGCGGAAATCCAGGAAGCGCGGCTCCACCTTTGGACCGATTACCACCTGACGGATGCACAGAAGCGGCGGATGCGGATGTGGCGGTCCGGGACGGTGCGGAACATCCAGGCTTTGGGGAAAGGCCCTCTTGGAGGGCCGGTGGAGGCGGAAGACCGGCTTGCCATTCGAACGGCGGCCCTGGAAGACGCCGCCAGGGCGGGGATACGAGCCATGCTCAGAGGGATGGAACGGAACCGGCCCAGGGAAGCGCGGGGCTATATAGCCCTGGCGGAATTCCCCGTTTATTGGGTGGACGCCGGTTACCGGATGGTAAGCGCCCGGTTCCGGGTGGAACTCGCCGAGATACAGCCCTTCGCGGCGTATTAAGCGTCCTTCCGGCGGTTATTCCTGGGATACAGCCCATAGGCGCCCGGCGTTGCCGGCGTTACCTACGTGCGATCCGGCGCGGGAACCGGAAAGCCATGTGTTCACCAGGTTCAAAGCAACGGACCTCCGGCAGGGGCTTGCCGGGCTGCAACACGTTTCATTGACATCTGATCCGCCTCAAGGCTATACTACCCGTATGGAAACCTTGAATGGCGCATTCCAAGACCTGGTTGTTCAGGCCCTGCAATTTTCCAAATCTTTCGAGAAGATAACCAATCATAATGTATATCAACAGGCAATACCGGAAATCCTGCCTTTACTGGACAAGATGTCGGATACCCTTCTGCTTCCGGGGTCCGGTATCGGTGGTTTTGAGCACCTGGACAACGCATACGCCAAAGCGGTATCGGGAAAATCCTGCGTTTTGCTCTTGGAACATTACAGCAACCTGGATTTGCCCATTTTTTCCTATCTGCTGCGGAAAGAAGGGGAACGGGGAAAGGCCATTGCAGGCGCATTGGTTGCCATTGCAGGCATGAAACTGAGTGAAGAGAACCCCGCGGTGGCCGCGTTTACCGCCGCGTTTACCCGTATCGTCATCTATCCCAGCCGTTCCCTTATGGGCCTGGATGCCCGGAAGGACCGGGACGAAATAATACGAAGCAATTCAATTAACCGGGCGGCCATGAAGTCCCTGCTTGATGTAAAAAAGAAGGGAAAACTCATCCTGGTGTTCCCTTCCGGGACCCGTTACCGGCCCTGGAATCCCGAAACCAAACGGGGCGTACGGGAAATTGATTCCTATATTAAATCTTTCGACTACATGTGTCCCGTAGCAATAAACGGCGAAGTGCTCCACGTCCGCCAGGGCGACATGATGGACGACTTTGTCAGCAGCGATGTAGTCCGCATGACCGCCGGTCCCGTCCTTTCCTGCGCCGCGTTCAGGGAAAAAGCCCGGGCTGAGGCCGCCGGCACGGAAGACAAAAAACAGGCCACCGTGGACGCGGTTATGCGTATACTGGAGGACATACACCGTACCTCGGAACCGGAGCGGGAGAATGCCCTGGCGTCCTGGAAAAATTCACCCTACGGACTAAGAAAGGAAAATTCAGCTTAAATTCAGTAGTATCGAAGAACGTATGGTTTGCGTGGTCATGGTTATAAAATTCCTATGCGTTTATCCCGGCCGGATCCCTGCTTGAGATGAGAGGCGGAAATGAACTATGCTTAAGGTATGACCCTGTCGAACCGGAATTATTTTTTTAAAGCGGGAATTATTTTTTCTTCGGCGATTCTTATCGGAATTGCGGTTGTTTCCAATACATTATTGCCCTTCTATCCCGATACGGTTCTCCGTGCGGTCCAACGTTCTCAGGGTATACTACAGAGACTGACAGGTAATTTTTTGTCCCCCGCTCCCTATGTCCCCTTTGCCGCAATAATCACGTCCGTCGTCTATTCCCTGATTACCATGATTTTAATTTATTACTTTTTTGAAAAAACCCAGGCGCCGGAAATCCTCTTTATCGCCTTCTTCACCCTCTCCTTTGCCTTTGAGTCGGCCCGGCTCATAATCCCCTTCTGTTCCGCACGGGAACTTCCCAGCGTATACCTCATCGCCGCTTACCGGATTCTCATATTCGGCCGTTATTTCGGACTTTTTTCGTTTTTTGTCGCCGGCGTGTGCGCTGCGGGCCTGGAACTACGGGAGCCGGGAAATGTTATCCTGCTCATATTGGGGGCAACACTGATTGTCGCCCTGGGTATACCGATAAACGGACTTTCCTGGGACAGCACCCTGTGCCTTATCAGCGGGTATGCTTCCATGTTCAGACTGGTAGAAAGCTGCATCGTCATGATTACTACGGTGAGTTTTTTTGTATCCGCCTATATCCGGGGCGCGCGGGAATATGTGTTCATCGGTATCGGCGCCATTCTGATCAGCCTGGGAAGGAGCCTGCTCCTTACGGCGGATACCTGGGCAACTCCCCTTCCGGGTCTGGCGATTCTTATAGCGGGAACGTGGTTCATCTGCAACCAACTGCACCGGGTGTATCTGTGGCTGTAGGATTGCTTACCTAAACGAAGAACCCAGGAGCAAACCCCCGGGATGCGGCCTTCCAATTGACGGTGAAAGAAGAGCGAAATTCCGGCGGGTTAGGGGCTTACACCAACATGAACACCTGGACCGCGAAGCCGACGCTAAGGGGAAGGGCTATGTTGTCGTAGTCTTCCAAAGGCAGGGCTTCCACAACCGTGGCGACGACGGCGGCAAAAAAGGCCAGACCGAAATTCCTGGAAACCGCGTAAGCGGAGACAATTACCGCGATGAAACAAGCCGCCGAACCTTCCACGCTTTTGCCCTGCAGGAACGCGGGGCGTATACGGCCAAAGACCTTGCCTACAAGACTGGCAAACCCGTCCCCAAAGGCCAGGGCGTAGATTGCGATAGAGGCCGCCGGAGAAGGATAGAG
>JAIRSL010000311.1 GCA_031255475.1 Treponema sp. | reverse complement strand
TGCGCCGGTATAGAGTGCGGAACCACGCGCTATCTTGCCCTCTGGTGTACCGGTGAATCCGGCGGGACATTTGAACTGCCGGTTCCCGCAGCGCCGGGTAAAGAGTACCATGTCAGATGCGCCTATCCCGAAGATCTGCCCATCCCGGTAAAATGGGAACCACAAAAAGCCATGTTGACGGTTACTATGAAGGGAAAGACCGCCAGAATATTGGAACTAAAACCACTCCCGCTTAAAAGAACCCTTTAAGGAACGTGGACAGCCTTGTTATGCGAAGTTGTCTTGTATCCCATTATTTTCTATTAATTTCCATTATTATTTTATTATTGTCATAAAAATCTTTTTCCACTATATCCATAAATATTACGTTATATGTTTCTTTTCCACGCCTTAATGCGTTACGCCTGTTTCCAATAATCTTAAAACCGACCTTTTCATACGATTTTATTGCCCTTTTATTAAATGAATATACCTTTAACATTATATTATTTAAGTTTAATGCTTTAAATCCATAATCCAATAATAGTGTTAATGCCTCGCTGCCAAAGCCTTTATTCAAATAATTTTTATTTCCGATAAATATTCCGGTTTCAGCAGTTTGATTCAAATGATCTATATCCAATAAACCGCAGGTTCCAATTAATTCGTCATTTTCAAAATCTATTATTGAATAATTTTGTTCTTTTGACAAGTCACTCAAAAGTCTTCTTTCGTTCTCTACATTAAATACACTGTTATATATTTGCAGATTTATCATAAGTTCTAAATCATTGAGCCATTCGGTAAATTTCTCGGCATCATTTTCATCCATAGGCGACAAATAACATTTTTTCCCAACTAATTTTTTAAAATACATTAATTTCCTCCATTGTTCTACATTATGCCGACTTTCTATGTTTTGTCAATCATTTTTTATTTTAAAGATTTTCAAAAAATTTAGGGGCAATCACGCATAACTTTGTATAAAATACCGGAATATAAAAGCCGGATGATTATTTCTCAGAGTATGATTTCTGCTGTCCTATACATAGAATTTTATAACCGCAACAAACCGCAGGGTTGCAACTACAGAGTTTTGCGGTCTTCTGTTTACTCTCCTTTCCCCGCTTAGAAGAACCCTTTAAGAAACGTGGACAGCGCCGGAATATAGGTGACGATGAGAACCACGGCAAGCTGTATCACAAGGAAGGGAAACACGTTCCGGGCTATATTCACGAAGGGCTTCTTAAAGCGGTAGCTTGCCAGGAACAGGTTCAGGCCCACCGGGGGCGTCAGGAAACCGGCCTCCATGTTGATGAGGAAGATGATCCCCAAGTGTACTGGATCTATGCCGTAGACCGCTCCCAGGGGGGCAAGCAAAGGCAGGATGATCATGATGGCGGAGAAGATGTCTATAAGGCAGCCGGTTATCAGGAGGGCCAGATTGAGGAGCAGGAGGAACACCCATTTGGAACTCACCGCGTTTTGCATCCAGTCGGCGAAGATCACGGGGATGCGGCTGTCCAGGATATAATAGGACAGGGCCTGGGCAAGGGCGAGAATGGAGAGTATGCCCCCCACAATGGGGACGGTCCTGGCGAACACCGTAACGATCTTCTTCGGGGTGATTTCCCGGTAGATGAATACTTCCGTGATAAAAACGTAGAGTACCGCCACGGCGCTCAATTCGACCAGGGAAAAAGCGCCGGTAAAGTATCCGGCGATAAGAACGAGGGGCAGGAGAAGTTCCAAAAAAGACTGTTTCAGGCCCCGCCCCGCTCTTTTCAGGCTGAACCGTTCAACGGGGATTTTGTTCTTTACCGAAATGGTGATGCCGAAGATTATGGTTGCCGCCACGAGGAGCAGGCCGGGAAGGAGGCCGCCGAGGAAGAGGTGTATGGTGTTGGTCCGCGTAGCCGCCCCGACAAGGAGGATGGGGAGGCTGGGAGGGAACAGGAGGCCTATGCTGCCCGATGCGGTAAGGATGCCTATGGCGAATTTTTCAGGGTACGGCGAAAGGACGGTCAGGAGGATTCCACCCAGCGCAAGGATGGTAACCCCGGAAGCGCCGGTAAAAGAAGTGAAAAACGCGCAGAGTATGACCGTAACGATGATCGTGCCTCCGGGTATCCAGCCGAAAAAGCTCTTGAAGGTTTCCACGAGCCGTTCGCCCGCCTTGCTTTCGGACAGGATAAAGCCCGTAAGGGTAAAGAGGGGGATCGCGGTAAGGCTGGTTTGAGTTAGGGCGGTGTATATCTGGCTTGCCACGATGTCGATTTCGCCCCAACTACTTTGCAGGAAGATGAGGGAAAATCCGCCTATGACCACGAAGATGGGGGTTCCTATGACGGCAAGGATCCCCAGGATGATCACGATGGGCATCCTGAGCAATTCCGCCAGGCCGCGGAACATATCGGTCAGGTCCCAGGCGAAATCCGGAAGGTCCAGCCCCCACAACAATTTGAAGATAGCCGGCAGGGAAACAAGAGTTCCCAGGATCAGGGCCAAAACCGGCAGGACGCGCGCCTTCCCATGCAGGCCGGTACGCCGGGCAAACCGGAAGGCAATGACGCCGTAGCCTATGGGCATCACCAGGGCAAAGACCCGGTCGGGAATAAAGCCGACCATCTGTACGGGATACAGGCCGACGCGGATAAAAGAGGCGGAACACCAGCCGAAAATGGTAACCAGAAACGCCGACGCCAGGGCGGAGGCCGCCGTTACCGCCGTCTGTAGTTTCCGGTTGTTGAAAAACTGGAAAAGCCCTATGGAAAGATGATCTCCGGTCCGGGTGGTTATCATCCCCGAAAGCAGGCCGAGAACCAACAGCAGGTGGGACATGAGGGGCGGCGCGGCGGGAAACCGGGAGTTGAACCCGTGTCTGAGGAAGGTATCCGCCAGGGGGATAAAAACCAGGCAGGCGAGGGAAAAATAGCAGAGGCCCTCCTCAATTTTCCAAAGGACAGGCCGGCTGCCTTCCTGTTTTGCGGTTGTTTCGTCCATATCAGCGGGCTTCCCGGCGGGGCTTCAACAGGGCGTCGATACGCTCGTACATTTTCCGGTCAAAAACACTTCCTACCAGGGAAGGCATAACCCGGTTGATGTCGGCAAACCAGAGCTGTTCCTGTTCTGGGCTTACCTGGTTAACCACCAGGCCGTAATCGATCATGGTCTGAACGATCTGTGTTTCAAGGGTCTGGATGGAACGGTCGAGTTCCTCTTCCATGCGCCTTGTGGCCCTTAGAATTTCGTTTTTATACTTGTCGGGGATCATGCGCCGCCAGACCCTCCGGTCCATCATGATGGCGCCCATAAAAGGCGCTACCGGAATTGAGGCCATGTTTTTCGCCAGGCCGAAGATCTGCAAACCCCCGGCGTTGACCGGGCTTTGATACACCGCATCTATCTGCCCGCCGGAAAGCTGGACCAGGATCTGATTCATGGCCACCGGCACCATGTGGTATCCCATGGCCTTAAAAGCGTCCATCAATTCCGGTTCGGTTTCGCTGGTTCCCAGGCGCTGCCGCTTCAGGTCGGCCGGAACAAAGACGGGACTTTTGGAAAAAAAGCGCACCCAGCCGACTTTGGACCAGGCCAGGGTAAAATACCCCTTGTCTTCAAACCGTTCTTCCAGTTCCGGCTTAAGCGTATTCAGCACCAGGTCCAATTCTTCGTTATTTCTGATAAGAAAGGGGCAACTCAGGGTCATCACCTGGGGGGTAATCAGTTTAAGGCCGAAGGTACTCAGCATGGCCGCATGGATCTGGCGGCTGTTAAGCTGCCTGAGTATGTCCGCTTCGCCGGCCTTAACGTTATGCCTGACATCGAGTATCACCTCGTTGTTGGTAATCCGGGCCCATTCGGCGGCCATTTCATCTAAAAGTTTTCCCCAGGGGGTATCCTGGGGCACTTGGGATACGAGTTTTATAACGGTTTTTCGCTGGGCAGAAGCAAAAACAGGGAAAAGTACGCTTAATGCAACAAAACACAGCGTCACAGGAAATATTTTTTTCATAGTAAATCTCCTCTACACTACAAAATACCGCAAACATTACCGAAAATACCAGAAAAAACCGCCAGAAACCGGTATTTTAGAACGGATCCGTTTTTCAATCGCCTTCGCATGGATAGGGATTATCGGTGATTCCCGCAAGCTCCACGATTTTCCGATGGGCCTGCTCCCTAAGCAACGCTACCGCTTCCCTGCGGGGCTTGGAAAGGTCCGGCAGGATGGGTTCCCCTATACGCAGGGTGATAAGGGGAAAATTCTTCTTAAAAATCCGGTATATCCCCCTGGATTCACGGTAAGAAAAGGCCATGGGGATAACCGGGATATTGTACTGGTACGCCACGGTAAACATCCCCTTCTTGAACGGCCGTATAGGCTGAAAATAGTGCCAGTTACTGCCTTCGGGGAAGACGTGGAGCCATTTCTTCTTCCCATGGAGCTCTTCAAGGGCCTGGTTAAAACATCTCATGGTGTGAATGTCCTGGGGAACAGGAATGCCCCCCGCAAGCCTGATGAGAGTCCGGTCCGGCCCTGAAAGATTTTCCGGCCATGCCGGAAAATAGGAACGCCGGTACCGTATAGCCTGAAGGATGACGAGGAAATCCCAGCGGTGTATGTGGTTCGACACGGTCATGGCGCCGTTTCGCAGGAGGGCGCGGTGCTTTTTCAGGATCTTCCGGCCTTCAATGCGCAGTCCGAAGCGTATGGGAGACACGAAAAACACGATGACAAATATCCCCAGATAAAGGAGGGCGCTTCGTATCCTGAAACCAAGCGATTTATCCAGAAAGGGATAATTTTTGTCAATAACAAGGTCTATTTCCTTTTTTGGGGGAAACATATGCGCGTCAGGAACCTCAGGATAGGTAAATCCAACCCGCGGAACATAGGGCTTTTCCGGTTTCCCGCGGTCCGCCGTCCGTTCGTTCTTCAATAAAATTATACACCTCCCAGTATACAATCTTTTATGGGATTATAATGCTTGTTCTTTGATAGAAATCAGCATACCACGGAATGAGGTTCTGAACAAGCCGACGCGCGGCGTAACGGCGCCCTACATGCGCTTGAAGGCCTGTTCAATCGTGTTCATGGCATCGTTAAACTCGACCGGCTTACCAATATGGCCGTTCATTCCGGCCTCCACCACCATTTGCATGTCTTCCTTAAAAACATTGGCGGTCATCGCGATGATCTGGACGGTTCCGGCATCCGGGCGGGGCAGGGCGCGGATCTTCCGGGTGGCCGAACAGCCGTCCATAACCGGCATTTGTACATCCATCAGAATCAGATCGAAGCGGCCTTCCGGCGAAGACGTAAACATGTCTACCGCTTCCTGCCCATCGGCAGCGCATTCGCACCGGGCGCCGGTATCCTCCAGGAGCGCCAAAATTATTTCGCGGTTAATCTCCACATCGTCCACAATCATGATGGTACGGCCGGTAAAGTCCTTTGAGACAGGTTCTTCCTGTTCCGGCGCTTCGGCGCTTCCCCCGTTCCGGTCAACGTCAAACCAGACCTGAAAAGAAAACCTGGTCCCCTCTCCTTCTTGGCTTTCCACTTTGACGGAGCTTCCCATCAGTTCTATGATGTTACGGCTGATGGAAAGGCCCAGGCCGGTACCGCCGTACTTCCGGGAGATGCTGCTATCCGCCTGCTCAAACGGCAAAAAGATCCGCGCCATGACTTCTTCGGACATGCCTATGCCCGTATCCGCCACGGCGAACAGTATCAGGGCCTTTTCGCTGTCCCGCGCGGCGGCATCGACGGACAGCGTTATTTTACCGCCCGGCGGGGTGAATTTTATGGCGTTGGAAATAAAGTTGATCAGCACTTGGGACAGACGCATGGAGTCCCCCACCAGCGTCAGGCCGTGCATTCCGCGGGTATCCAGGATCAGGGAGAGGCCCTTATCAACCGCGCTTTGGTGCATACTGCTGATAATATTGTCCAGGATCACATCCGGAACAAAAGGCGCCCGTTCCAAAACCAGTTTGCCTTCCTCTATTTTTGACATATCAAGCACATCGTTTACCAGTCTGAGCAAATGCCGGGAAGATATGTTGATCTGGGCGATGCATTTCCGCATTTCTTCCAGGTC
>JAIRSL010000303.1 GCA_031255475.1 Treponema sp. | reverse complement strand
GGTACATTCCCCCCCGGAAACCGTTACCCCCCGGATGAAGGCCAGGGACGGCTCAATCTCCGCCATCACTTCTTCGGGACGCATCAACCGCACACGGGGGCTGGAGTTGTGGGGGCACGCCTTGAGGCAGGCATCACAAAGGACGCACTTCTCCTGTCGCCAGCGGATCCCGGCCCCCGGAAAACCGCCGGGCTCGATCTCCGCAGCCGCCGGCAGCGCTCCGGCAGGACAAACCCCCACGCAGAGACCGCAGGAACGGCAGAGAGAGATGGTTTCGGGGTTGTGGCAGTAAACACAGTCGTAATTGCAGCCCTGTAAGAACACCGCCGCCCGGTTGCCGGGACCGTCAACAATACTGGAACGCAAGATACGGTTTACCGGTGTCCTGTCCGGAAGACCGCCAAGCGCCGGGCCGCCGTTACCGCTTTGCACGGCGGCCTCCTGTTGACGCCGGGGGATTACCGCCGCTTCCTTTCCAGCACATGGGCGTTGATAGCCGCGCCAAGCCCCAGAGCCGTGGTGTTCTGGAGTACATTCCGCCCCGCCTTGAGCTTGTCCATTTCGGAACGTTTGACCAGGTAGCCCGTAACCCGGATCACATCGGAATCCCCCGAATGAATGGAGAAGTACCGGCCGCCTTTGGCAAAACCGCCCTTCACCATGTCCAGGATGTAATCCGGATTGCGCCTGGCGGTGGGTTCTATCACGAAGATATCCCCCGTACCGGCCGGAAAATATTTATGGAAGAAGCCGCAATGCGTCAGATGATCGCTCAATTCTTCAGGTTCCTCTCCTATGGGAATCCGCGTTGCCGGGCTTTCGCCGGCATCGGTTTCGATCCCCACCTGACCGTGGAGCAGAAAGTTCCCCCCGGTGGCGGCGCAATAGGGGTTGTGATGCCCCTTTACAAGGCCGTCCAGGGTGTCCATGATGCGTAGCCCCAGATCATCCGCAGCGGAACTGTGGCCGAACCGGTCCTTTCGGCCTTCTTTTTCCATGAGGGTATTCACACATTCGGCAAGCCCCACCAGGCCGAACATGCCGGTAAACCGGTCCCGGCGGATAAACCCTTCCGTTGCAAGAAAGTTTGACTCGAAGAAACCGGACTTTTCCACCATAAAGGCGATGCGCCGGTCCATATAAGCCATCATGGTTTCCGCGGCGTTTTCCAGCTTGGGCCAGAAACCGTCAAGGCCGGAAGCGGTGGCGGCCAGATGACCAAGCCGCAGCCGGGACAGGGTATAAGAACCGCCTCCTACAAGGAGGCCGTTGTAACAGCTTACCACCGCGTACCCTTCGCCCAGTTCCTTCAGGAACATCCGGTGATTGGCAAAACTCGGTTTGGCGCTTCCCATCGCCGTTTCCGCCGCGAGACGGGCGAAATCTTCGGGGGTTGTTTCGGGATCGTAGAGGAACGAAAGGTTGGGGACGCTTTTGGGTTCTTCCCGCTCACATTCCAGGATGAGCCGCCCAGCCAGCGTCTCTCCGGGACCTATATCGGCGTGACAGAAGGAATCGGTGATGGTGCGGTCCACATAGCGCAGGAAAAGCCCGATTTTTTTGCGCGCCCCGTCCCGGCTTTCCCCAAGCGCGAAAGGTTCCAGCAGCCGGTCCAGAAAACCGATGAACACCGGAAAGTTCGTTACAGACGGCACGTGGCGGATAAAAACGGACAGCACGTTCAGCGCCTCGTCCAGATCGCGGGGAGGGTCCAGCCGCAAAAACCGGCAGCCTTCCTCAAAAAGTTTGGCATAGTCCGGTACGATATACCGGGGCCGGGGAGGGCAGTTGGATTCGTTAAGATCGCAAATCACGCCCGCCGCTTTCAATTCGGGATAATTTTCGGGCAAATCAATAACATCAATGAGGGATTCCGCAAGCCGTTCAAGACCGGTTACTTTTTGTTCATGGGTAAGAAGGCGGTTGCAGGCAGTATCCAGTATTGCCCGGCGGGTTTCTTCAACCCGCTCCATAGTGATAGGATTCATTATTTTATCTCCCTATGGCTAATATACGTGATAAAAAAATTTTAATAAAGGCGGGATACCGGGTACTACGGGTGTCTTTCGTAGCGCCCGGTTTGTTTTGTTCACGCTCAACCTGCCGAAGGATCGTAGATCTTCCCGCTGGCCGCCGGCGCGTGGCTGCGTCCTATGAACAGAAGCACCGTAAGGGTGATGATGTAGGGTATCATGCTCAAAAGGTGGACGGACACGGAGAGGCCGAATTTGGGATTCCCCAGGGCAAGGGCCAGGGACTTGCAGAACCCGAACAGAAGACAGGCCAGCACGGTGTTTTTCGGCTTAAACTTGCCGAAGATGACCGCGGCTATGGCGATAAAGCCCTGGCCCGAGATGATCGACGGGAAGAAGTAAGATACCGTAGACAGGGGGATAATCGCCCCGCCCAGGGCCGCCAGTATGCCGGAAAGGAGCACGCAGAAGTAACGGATCCTGAACACGCTGATCCCCAGGGTAGCCGCCGCCCGTGGATGTTCCCCCACCGCCCGGATACGCAGACCGTAACGGGTCTTAAAGAGCAGGAACCAAATCCCCAGCGCCAGGACCAGGCAGGCATAGACCGACAGGTAATTTTTAAACATGTAATTAAAGAAGGAATTGGCGGGAAAGATGGTTCCCAGCACTACCGGCAGCTTGTCCGAGAGTTCCACCGGACGGGTCTGGGTGGAACCCTCAAAGATCGCCTTGCAGAAGTAAATGGCGGCCCCCGGAGCCAAAAGGTTGATGGCAATCCCGGAAATCGTCTGATCCGCCTTAAAGGTGACGGAAGCCAGGGCGTGAAGCAAGCCGAAGAAGGCCCCCGCCGCAGCCCCGGCCAGAAGCCCTATCCAGGGATTGGCGGTAAGGACCGAAACCGCGGCGCAGGTAAACGCGCCTATGGTCATCTGCCCTTCTATCCCTATGTTCACCACCCCGGAAGTTTCGCTCATGATGCTGCCCATGCCGGCGATGATGAGCGGGGCGGCGTAGGTTAAGGTCGAACTGATAAGCAACCCAATGTCGGACGCGCTGAATATCATAAGGGCCTCCCCTCTTTTTTCGCCGTAAAAAACTTCACCAGGGCCCGGAACGCGCCCATGATGGCTATGGAATAGATAATGACGCCGATAACGACATTCACCAGTTCGCTGGGAGCACCGATGATGTTAAGGCGGCTGCCCCCGTACTTCATGCCCCCGTAGAAGAGGCCCGCGAACAGGGCCCCTATGGGGTTTATGCCCCCAATCATGGAGACCGAAATCCCGTCAAAGCCGTAACCCTCCTGGGCCCCAAGCTGGGTAAGACGCCCCACGACCCCCAGCACCTGGACCGCCCCGCCAAGCCCGGCGAGCAGCCCGGAGATCCCCATACTCGCCACGATGGATCGGGCCACCGGAATGCCGCCGTATTCCGCGGCGTGGCGGTTAAAGCCCACCGCCCGGAGCCGGTATCCCATGGTGGTCTTGTTCAGGATGATCCAGATGATGATGACCGCCGCCAG
>JAIRSL010000222.1 GCA_031255475.1 Treponema sp. | reverse complement strand
TTCATCGCGGCGTTCTCCGCCAGGGCCGCCGCGACCTTGTACGGTTCCACCAGCCCCATGGAGGGCAGCCATATCGCGGCCGCCGGCTCTATACCCTGTTCGGCGAATCCCGGTTCAATCCGCTTTGCCTGTTCCCCGTCAAGCACCTGGGGATCGGAAACGCCCATGGCGCGCGCGCCTTCCGCGGCTTTTTCCAGGAGGGGCCGCAGGTGCGGGTCTGTAACCGCGCCCATGACGCCGCAGCGCTGGAGTTCAAACCCAAGCTCCCGCGCCCATTGGGTATACCGCTCGTTTCCCTGTATGTTGAGCTTCGCCTTGAGGGTCCCCGGTTTTACGTCGTGTCCCGGATGAATGTTGCCGTTGTTCGCCTTTGTCGCCCCGCACGCAACGTCGTCTCCCTTGTCCACGGCGAGGATGCGGAGGCGGTACTTTGAAAGCTCCCGCGCGATAGCGCAGCCGGAGATGCCCGTTCCGATGATAAGCACATCGACCGCGTCAATGCGCCCCGCGGCCCTTCCCTTCTCCCGGTACGGGCCGTAGTCCTTGGAGGGAACGGATTTTCCCCGGACCGTAAGCTCGTTTACCACATTTCTGACTTCCGGCGGTTTTGCCGCAATATGCCCCGCAGCGACCACCTCTTCCCATTCGGCGCATTCGCCCCGGATAGTGAGAATACCCCGCTCGTCAATGGAGAGTTCAGCCTCCACATTCGGCAGAGCCTCTTTCAACGCATTTTTGACTACTTCCAGCATCAGACGCCTCCCCCTGAACACGCCGGCATTGAATGTACAAAAAAATGTACTAAACCTTATTTTTATGATAACCTCCTCATACAGGATATGTCAAGAAAAAATTTGACAGTGAATTTTGCACATTTTTTTTTAATTGGAAAGCAAAGTAAATGCAGTGGTCCTGCCCGGACGCCACGGCCGTTACATGCCGCTCAATCCTTGCATTGCCCTCCCTTTTACGGTATATTGACCTTAGAATGGCATATATTAAACATCTTTTTGACCGGAATTTTCTGGAATACGCTTCTTATGTTATCAGGGACCGGGCCATTCCGGATCTGGAGGACGGGTTAAAACCCGTACAGCGGCGTATTCTGCATACCCTTTTTGAAAAAGACGACGGGAAATTCCACAAGGTTGCCAATATCGTGGGGGAATGTATGAAGTACCACCCCCACGGAGACGCTTCCATCGGCGACGCCCTGGTGGTTCTGGCCAACAAGGGCTATTTTATAGACCGGCAGGGGAATTTCGGGAACATCTACACCGGCGACGGGGCCTCCGCCGTGCGGTACATAGAGTGCCGGGTAACATCCCTTTCCAAGGATATCTTCTACAACCCCAAGATAACCCCTTATGTGGATTCCTACGACGGCCGCAACAAAGAGCCGGTCCTGTTCCCGGCCAAGATACCGGTGGCGCTCGTCATGGGCGCCGAAGGCATAGCCGTGGGCATGTCCACCAAGATACTGCCCCATAACATCATTGAAGTGCTGGAAGCGGTAAAAACCTGCCTTTCGGGAAAAAAGTTCCGGCTTTTCCCGGACTTTCCGACCGGCGGGCTTGTTGACGTGTCGGATTACCGGGACGGAAACGGCAAGGTCCTGGTCCGGGCCAAACTGGACACCTCGGACCCCAAACGCATCGTCATACGGGAACTTCCCTTCGGTTCCACCACCGAGAGCCTCATCAACAGCGTGGAAACCGCGGCCAAGGCGGGGCGGATCAAGATACAGTCCATCAACGATTTTACCACCGAAAATGTCGAAATCGAGATTAAGCTGGCGCGGGGAGTCTATTCCGAAGAAACCGTGAACGCCCTCTTTGCCTTTACCGAATGTGAGCAGTCCATATCGGTGAACCTTCTGGTGATCAAAGACAATTTCCCCAGGATAATGACGATTACCGAAGTCATCAAACACCACGCCAAACAGCTCGTGAAGATCCTCATCCAGGAACTGGAACTGGAGAAACGGGAACTTCAGGACAAGCTGCATCTGCGCACCCTGGAACGCATCTTTATCGAGGAACGGATCTACAAGGCCATAGAAAAAATGAAAACCGCCGAAGGCGTCACGAAGGCCGTGATTGACGGATTTAAGCCTTTCATGAAAGAGGTGGGGCCGCGGGGGGTCAGCCCCGAAGACGTGGAACACCTCCTCAAAATTCCTATACGGAGGATCTCTCTTTACGATATCAACAAGGCCCGTATGGAAATGGATGAAATTCGGGCCCGCATAAAAGAAATCAACAGCCGTCTTAAAAACATCACCGCCCATGCCCTGGGTTTTCTGGACAACCTTATAGGGAAGATCAAAAAAAACGAGGACTTTGGATTCGGCGGTCTGCCGCCGGGGGCGCGGAGGACCGATGTCGGGACTTTTGCCAAAGTGGATGTAAAGGAAGTGGTCAGGAAGGACCTGGAACTCAAGTATGACCGGGCCACAGGCTATCTGGGAACCGCGGTAACCGGGGAGGTGGTAGCCGCCGTGTCCCCCTTCAACCGCATTCTTACCCTCAAGCGGAACGGGACCTGGTCCGTGGGGGACCTGCCGGAAAAGGCGTTTGTCGGCCCCGGCGCCTGGTGGATAGGCGTAGCCGACAAAGAGGTCCTTGCGGGCATCATCTTCACGATTATCTATAAGGAAGGGAAGACGGGCTATCCCTGCATTAAACGCTGCGTCATTGAGGGCTGGATCATGAACAAGGAGTATTCCCTGATCCCCGAAGGGGCCGAGGCGCTCTATGTGGATACCCGGCAGAAATTTTCGTTTACCCTTAAGTATAAGCCAAAACCACGGATCAAGATAACGACGGAAACCTTTAAGGCCCAGGATTACCTGGTCAAAGGGCTCAAGGCCGGGGGGGTCAGGCTTGCTTCCCGGGAAGTCTCCGGGGTGGATGTCAAGAAAGCAACCGGGAAGGATGCCGAACAGCCGGAAGATAAATGAACGGACTGCCGGCGACCGATAATAATTGAGGATCGAACATGAAAGAAAAAGAAATTCAGGACAAAACCGGTACACAGGCCGCCGATGCCGGCGGTGACACCCTTCGTTCTTCCGCGGCGGAAGCGGGTATCGTCATCGATCCCGGCGCGGGAATATCCGAGGACGAACAGCGGGAAATCCTGGCGGAGATAAACCGCATAACCGCGAAGAACCGGTTGTCCCCGGACGGAGACGGCCCGGAAGCGGGTGAATCCGGTAAGAAGCGCGCCGGGGTATTTAACGCCAAAAAGAAAGACGGCCTTTTTCCGGCGCTGGTAAATGTCACGGCGGTTGTCCTTCTTGCGGGAGGTTTTTTCTTTCTTTCATCGTTTCAGGGGAAGGAAGAAGTTAAAATACGGGAAGGGGACAGGATTTACAATATCGCGGAACAGGCCCTGATAGAAGAGATACGCAGGGAAACCGCTTCCCAGCTTGCGGCTAAGGAAAACGAGATAACTCTTATGACGAGCAAGCTCTCCGGGGTCGATACGGAACTTCAGGCGCTTCAGGATGCCGTGGAAACCATGATGAGGGATAAGGAAGCGGAACTGCGGCAGGAGATGGGCGAGGCTTTCGCGGCGGAGCGCCAGCGGCTGGTAGAGCAGAACCTGTCCGAGGCCGCCATTGCCGAGCGTATGCGCCAGTTCGACGCCGAGCGTATTGCCGGGATGAATGTCGAACTCACGAACTACCGCCGGCAGTTGGACGATGAGCGGGCGGATTCCGGGACCGCTCTCAGGAGTCTTCAGGAGGAGTACCGCTCCAGCCTTTCCTCCCTGCAAAACGAACGTTCCCAACTGCTGGAAACTTCCCGGGCCAGAGAAGCGGCCCTCCGTACCCAGCTTGAGGCCGGCGCCAGAGAGCTTGCCGCCGTGACCGAACAGGCCCAGGCCAGTCTCAGCAGCGTCCGGGGCGAACTGGAACGGCTTTCCGGCGAACAGGAAAAAGCCGGGGTGATAGAATCCCAGCTTGGGGCTTACTACGCCATGGTGAACAGCCAGATACGGGAGGGGCTTCCCGATGACGCGGCGGATACTCTGGCCCTTATGCGGGAATACCTGAATACCCCGGCTTTTCAGAGCATACGCCCGTTTCAGACTCGCAAGGCCCTGTACTCCGCGTCCGTGGACCTCCTGGAAGGGATGATAGACGAGATAAAGGCGGGTAATGTCGCCGAAACCGCTTCCGTGCCCGCCATGAGCGGGGACGCGGAACAGATCATCTCCGACTTATGGCGGAAAAACGCGGAACTGGAAGAAGCCCTGGAGGATCTGAACAAAACCTCTGCGACGGCCACGCGTACGGAAACCGCCCTTAAGACCCAAACCGCCGATCTGGAACGGCGTCTTGCGGCGGCCAGAAGCAGCGAAGCCACCCTTAGAACCCGGAATACCGCCCTGGAACAGCAGACCGCCGAGCGGGAACGGTCCCTTACCGCGCTTCAATCCCAGAACAACACCTTAACTCAAACCGTAGCCGCCAGGGATAATTCCATTGCCGCCCTGCAAACCCAGAACAGCACGTTGACCCAAACCGTGGCCGCACGGGACACGACCATTAGTACGCTCCAAACCCAGAACAGCAGTTTGACTCAAACCGTGGCCGCCAGGGATAGTACCATAGGCGAACTCCGTACCCGCGCCGCCTCCCAGGAAGAAACGATTCAATCCCTGAATAGCCAGCTTACCACCATACGGGAGGCGCTCCAGGCCCTAAGCCAGTAACGCTGTCTTTTGCCGGCGGGTGAGCGCGTCCGGCGGCGGCCTGCGCCGGTATACCGTCGTTCTTCGGAAAAAGCGCTAAAAAAATTATCCCCCGTCATCCATCAAGATAACGGGGGATGCCGATAACCGGCGGTTCCGCCTGTCATAATCATCCGTATCAACGATCCGGCCCCAAACTCTTCGGTTCTCCCTTATTCGGCTGGGACCGGGACATACGCATACTTCCCGGTTTCTCCTTCCTGAGCCTTATCATCACGGGAAACCAACGACCAGATCACCTTTCCCCACATTGCTCTTCTCGGGGCTGCTGCACACTGCGGCACATGATAGCATAAGTTGTCGTATTTTGGCTTGTTATGCGACACTAAAGCTGGTTACAATTTTATTATAACATTTCCTTTCTTATGTCCGGTTTCAACATATTTGTATGCCTCAATTATTTCTTCCAATCTATAACATTTGTCAATAATTACTTTATACTTATTTTGTTCCACCAGTCTTTTTAAGAAAATTAAATCTTTTTGTTTCCCCATTGCAATACCGCTTAATACGGTAATATATTTCCCTTTTGGTTTTAATATGTTTTTACAATTATTTTTTGTTGTTTTTCCAACTGCGTCAAATATTATATCATATTGTATATTGCCGCTTCCGATAACTTCTTGTGTATAATCAACCACATAATCTGCCCCTATTGATTTTACAAGTTCAATATTATTTGTGCCGCATACACCCGTTACAACCGCTCCAAAATATTTTGCAATCTGTACCGTAGATGAACCTACTGCCCCGGAAGCGCCATTTATTAATATTGTTTGTCCTTTCCGGATACCTGCCTTTCTAAGGAAACACAATGCCGTTGTTCCGCCAAATGATAATGCCGCCGCTTGTTCCGATGTTATCCCGTTAGGTTTACTTATTATTAATTTGCTTTCCGGCCATGCGATGTATTCTGCATGGGCGCCCATTTTTACATCTGTCATAACAATAACTTCATCATCGACTTTGTGTTTCGTGACTTTTTTACCGACAGATTCTATCCTTCCATACAATTCTGTCCCAAAAATGGGATTTTTTGGTCTGTTATAACCCATCATAACACGCATTAAAAATTTAACCACCGGGTTATAATTTGTCTTTGATGTATTAACGCCAATTAAGTCCCGTAATTTACAATCACCTGTTTGAACCGTTGTAGTGATAATGCGTATAAGTATCTCATTATCTTTTGGAGTTGGTTTTTGTATATTTTCTATTTTTATAACCTCTGGAGACCCATATTTTGTACAAATTGCCGCTTTCATAAAATGTTCCCCGAAAGATGATTAGATTATTGTAATCTTTAATTCTTCTTATGTCAATGTCTTTTTTTCCTATGATTTTCAAAAAAATTTCAGCCCCAACGTCGTATAACGTTCCCTGTTCGCGATATTTTTTGTAGTCCGAGTAAGAGTTTTATGTAACGTCCGTTTCGCAAAAACGCGACCGGAACTGTAAAAATGCGGGTGGAGGCTGGCATGGGGATGGAGCGAAGCGAGATGACCTAGTACCATGATTAGACTAAAACACCTGATATGGGCAATTACAAAAGATAGAAAAATGGACCACAAAGTCGAAGAAGTAAAGAGAAAATTAAGGAAGAAACCTCATATTCCATCCCTTTTTTGACTTCTTCTTTGCGGTGATTCTCTTATAGATGTCGTTTTAGTCTAATCAACCTACTAGCCGACTGAAACCCTGGAGGGCCGAAAACCCGGAACGCATACGGGCCTGTTGATGTTATCGAAAAAGTATCCAAAACACAAACAGTGTGTTATAATCCCTTTACTATGGACCGTTATAAATATTTTGATAAATCCCAGGGATTATTTATGACCGTCAACCTCAATGGCCGGATCATACCCGGCTCATTCGAGCATACCCTTAATTACCTCATCGGCCGGCCGGACCTGAGCGCCTTCGACGCCGCTTTCATGACGGACAAAAGGGTGCCCCGCCTATTCCCCCAACGTCATGTTCAAAATATTTTTTTACTGCGGAACGAAAGATAGAAGTGATAATCCCGGACCGGCAATTCCGCAAGCGGGACGGACAGTTTGAGGGGCGGCCTTCCCCGCAGGGAGGCTTCCCGCAATTTCAGCTATGGGAAAGCCTCTATATTTTCAGTATAGTTCCTTATATTGGAGTAATACACTATGAATATCACCGAAGCCATGTCGGAGTTGGTTTTTCAGTTGGGTCTTATCATCTTTGCCGTCAGGTTATGCGGACGGCTGGTCAAGCGGATAGGCATTCCTCCGGTTTTGGGGGAACTCCTGGCGGGGGTCGTTATAGGCCCCTACGCCCTGGGCGGCATCCC